>JACRQB010000123.1 GCA_016222925.1 Nitrospirota bacterium
GGCCACATCGGATCAGCCGGAACAGGCGGAACGGATGGCCAATGTCACAGCAACAGCCTATCGAGTAGAAAATATCGCCACGCGCAATCGACTTGTCACCGAATCCCGCCGGTTCGTTGAAGAACAGCTGAACAATTTAGAGAAACGTCTCAATGACTCGGAGGAAGCGCTGAGAGCCTTTAAAGAAAAAGAAGGTCAGGTGTTTCTTTCGGACGAAGCCAGAGCGGCGTTGGACACCTTTACGAAACTGGAAGAACAGCATAATGAAGTCTTGCGAAAGCGCGCCGAAGGAGAGCGACAAATCAACGTCTTGAAACGGTCGGATGCCGTCATCGGCAATCAGACCGGACGGATTTTTACGGAAGAACAGAATGCGCTCCTCACGATTCTGAATCAACGACTGTTAGACCTGATTCAGGAGAGAGATACGCTGCTCATCAATTACACAACAGACCATCCGCAAGTCACGGAACAACAAAAGAAAATAGACAATGTCAAATCTGAGATGATCCAGGAGCTGAAATCAAAGGTTGCCACTCTGATTGATCGAGAGGACGCCCTTCAAGAACAGCGGGATCATTATCGAAAGCGCTATCTAGGGTACCCGCGTGCGGCAATTCACATGAGTCGATTGGAGCGCGAGGTCAAAGTTAATACGGATCTCCTCGCGACCTTGAAAGCTAAACATCAGGAATTGTTGATCAAAGGAGCAGAGCGGATTGAAGAAGTGACGATGATCGCCCCAGCCATGACACCCTCAAGCCCCATCAATGCATCGAACATGACATTGAATCTGATGATTGGAACGCTGATGGGATGCTTCCTCGGTATTGTGTTCGCGTTCGGTCGTGAATCATTTGACACGTCCATAGGAACCATCGAAGGGGTCGAGGAGTTTCTCAAGGTTCCCGTCTTGGGGATTATCCCTCAATTTGACCACAAAGTGCTTAAAGACTTGGCCCAAGAGTCTCTACCTCAGGATGCACCCCCCTCCCTCGTGGACAATCTATCAAAACTGATTTGCCTCCTGGATCCGAAGTCTGTTTTGTCCGAGAGCCTTCGCTCGCTTCGGACAAACATTCAATTCGCCAGCATGGATCGTCGAGTCAAATCAGTCATTTTCACGAGCGCCGGCCTAGGGGAGGGCAAGAGTACCTGCGTCATCAATCTGGCGATCACGATGGCTCAAGAGGGTATGAAGGTGCTGTTGGTAGATGCTGACCTCCGCAAGCCTATCGTCCACCAACGGTTGGGTTTAGACCGGGAACCGGGATTGGTTGATGCCTTGCTCGGGACCACTTCATGGCGATCGTATGTCCGCTCCGCCACGGATCTTATGCTTGGGACCGTGGGAGTTGATCGAGTCATGAATACCCCTGGATTGGATAACCTTCATGTGCTCACCAGCGGGTCAGAATCAGGAAACCCGAATGAGTTCTTGAATATCAATAAAATCAAAACGCTGACGTCAGAAATGCAGGAGGACTATGACATCGTGTTGATCGATACGCCGCCTATTCTTCCTGTAACTGACGCGGTGGCGTTTAGCTCCCGTGTCGATGGGACGATCTTGGTGTACCAGGTCGGTCGAATCGGGCGCAACGCGCTTAAGCGCGCCAAGTTCTTGCTCGATCATGCCCAGGCGAATGTGCTTGGCGTGGTCTTGACCAATGTGAAGTCGGAAGTGACGCCGGACTACGGACTGTATCGATACGAGTACAAATAATTCGACAGGAGGAGCCTCCGTGTCATGCAACAAGCAGCCATCAGTCATCAAGATAGCCTGGTTATTGCTGTCCTGGCCGCTGCCATCGCCTTAGGTCTCACCCTCACGACCCCTACAATGGGCATGCAAGCGGTCGCGGGGTTTCTGATCGTTCTGACGGCCCTTACGTCCGTATCCGCTGCGCTCTATCTGCTGATTGCTTCCATGCTGCTATCTCCTGAGGTTGCGATCGGGAAGATCGAAGGGCGTGGTGTGGGCGGGCGAGAGTTGTCATTTCGAATGGACGATATCCTCTTAGTCGTCATCGGAGTCAGTTGGTTGGTCAAGAACATCGTCTACCGTGAACTGGCCCTCTTTCGTGAGACACCGCTGAACCGCCCCATCGCCGTGTACATGGTGATCTGTGTTGTCTCCACGTTAGTCGGCGTCATCAACGGACATGTGAAACCAACGACCGGGTTTTTCTTTGTCCTCAAATACTTTGAATATTTTTTTGTATTTTTCATGGTCGTCAATCATGTGCGGTCTCAACAACAGGTCGTACGGCTTGTAGTGGCCCTGCTTGCCGTCGGCCTTATCGTCAGCTTGTACGCGATTTCCCAAATACCAAGCGGCCAACGTGCCTCAGCGCCATTTGAAGGTGAAATCGGAGAGCCGAATACGTTGGGCGGCTATTTAGTGTTCCTGCTGGCCATTATGGCCGGGCTCTTATTGCATGTTCAGTTTGGCCCGATTCGCGTCGCATTGTTGGTGCTCGGCGGGTTTGCCGTCTTGGCCTTGATGGCCACCTTGTCGCGTTCTTCCTATCTGGCTGGCGCCGTCTTGCTGATGGCGGTCGGGGTGACCCAGTGGAGACGCCCGCGAGTGCTTACCGTCTTGCTTGTCATCCTGGCATTGGTTCCATTGCTGGCGCCTGCCAATGTGAAACAACGGGTCAACGAAACATTTTTCGGCCGTCAATATGGGGGAGAGATCAAAGTGGGTACGGTTGGCCTGGACCTTTCGACGACTGAGCGTTTGAAGTCATGGGCCTATGTTCTCAAAGACTGGGTCCATGATCCTATTCTTGGGCGAGGCATTACCGGGTATGCATGGGCCGACGCGCAATACGTCAAAATCATCGGAGAGACCGGTCTCGCCGGATTAGGCGCCTTCGGATTCATTATTTACCGTCTTTGGCGCTGTGCCCGCGAGTCGTTTTTGTCTCAAACCGATCCCTTTGCCAAAGGGTTGGCCCACGGATTTCTGTTGGCTCTCGTCGCCATGCTCGCGCATGGGATCGGAGCCAACACCTTCATCATCATCCGTATTATGGAGCCGTTTTGGCTGTGTGCCGGGCTGGTCATGCTACTGCCCACCCTGTCTGGCCAGGCCGAGCCACGCATCAAGCCACAGGAGGCCTCGTGACCTGGTTTCTCTTTTGCTATTGGTATGAGCCGGATGCCCCGCATGATCCGGTCGGACTGGTCCGAATCTGGAGGTTAGCCGATACTCTGGCCAAAGTGGGGGACAGGGTGACGGTCTTTCCACCTCGGTATCGGTCGGCATTGATACAACGGGCTTGCGCCGTCATTCCGATTCATCTGATCCATCTGCGGCTGCTGCGTCCGCTGTCATATGCGTTGGTGTCGTTTCTGTGTGGCCTGATGCGCGCGCTCGTGACAAGGCCGGATATCGTGTACTACCGATGGATGGAGAGTCCGCATGCGTTGATCTTAGCCAAATTGCTCGGTGTGCCGTGCGTGTGTGAGGTAAACGGCGAACCGGTTCCTCAATGGCCTGGGAACCAGAGAAAGTTTGTGCGTGGCTTCAAGGATCTGCTGGCCCAGCTGGCGTTGAAACGCTGCGATCGCATTGTGGTCCTAACGGAGGGATTGCGGACATTGCTTCAGGAGCGCTATGGGATCCCGCTTGAGCGGATCGTCGTCCTTCCCAGTGGAACAGATGTGCAGCGGTTTGCCGAACGAGATGCGGTGGTCTGTCGCCTGGAACTAGGACTCTTGCCGAATCGTCCATACGTTGGGTTTGTTGGAAGTTTCTATCGATATCAGGGGTTGGCGTGTCTGCTCGATGCGATGATGGCGGTCAAACAGGTCTGTCCCACGGCTGAGCTTCTCCTGGTAGGGGACGGGGAAGCGATGGAAGACCTAAAGCAGCAGGCCAAGGGGATGGGACTGGAGTCGCCAGCGCGATTCCAAGCGTCGTCTCGACATTTACTGAGGATAGTGGTGTGCAGCTTGTCCTGCCGGACGATCCTCGTCTGCTGGCCGAATCGATTCTTGTTCTGTTGAGCGATCCAGGTCTGTGTGTGGTGTTGGGCAGGCAGGGGCGCCAATTTGTCGAAGAGCGGTTCTCCTGGACGGCGATCGTAGAACAACTTCGTCAATACGTCGGCCAAGACCTGGGAGTCATCCGGAATGCGCATTCTCATGTACTGCGATGAAGACCTCGGGGTGGCGGCCGGTGGTTCACGGCAAGTGTTGGAACTTGCCAGAGCGCTGGCATCGCGTGGCCATGAGGTCACCTTGTTGGCTCCACAGCCAGAAGGAGGGACGGGAGCCCTTGCTGCCTCGGATCAGCTGCACATGCAATTCGTTTCAGTGGTGCGACGAGGAGCACTACGTCCTCTGTCATTTCTCTGGGGCTCAATGCGAGTGATGGCGAAACTCTTACAAGGTCGGCCTCCGGATGTCTTGCTCTGGTTTGATTCGCCGGGGCAGATGGCACCCCTGTGGGCCCTGAGAAGCAGCACCTGTCCAGTCGTGTATTTCGTGAATGGACTTCCCGTCGAGGAAGTTCGAGGTGTGTGGCGTCTTCCACCTCTTCGCGGCCTCCTATCCTACGGTCTTCGCCTTGCTTCCAGGAAGGCGACCGCGTTGGTAAGCGTATGTCCGGAAGTGTTGAGCGGTCTTGGGAAGCTAGAACCTATCAATACGAAGCGATGTTCGGTCATCAGAAATGGAGTTGATCCTGACCATTTTTCCCCTCGGTCGCCTGAGAAAAGCAGATCGGAGCTCGGTCTCGTCTCACCGGGACCCTATATTGGGTTCGTCGGTGGATTTTTTCCATGGCATGGCCTTGAGACATTGATTGAAGCCATAGCCATCGTCGCCCAGTCGTTCAAGACGGTCCAGTGTCTTCTCGTCGGTGATGGACAAACTAAAAACAGTCTTGAAGGACTGGTTCGACAGTTACGACTTTCGGCTCACGTTCAATTTTATGGGCGTGCCGACTTCGACATGGTTCCAAAGTGGATTGCAGCTTCGGATGTCTGTGTTGTGTTGCATCGGCAGACCCGTTCCTACCCCGGTGACTCGATGAAACTTTGGGAATACCTGGCCTGTGCGCGTCCTGTTGTTGCGACAGCGGGGCCAGGATATGGGGAGACGGTGGAGGCGCTGCATTGTGGTGTCTCGGCCAAGGCCGATGATCCACATGACCTGGCTCGTCAACTGATTCGTCTTTTGGTCAATCGCAATCTTTGCACACGTATGGGAGAACGGGGGCGAACGGCCGTAGTTCAGCGTCATACCTGGTCGGCGCGAGCTATGCAACTTGAACAGGTTTGCGATCACGCGATTGCGGGAATGAAAGCGGTAGCCTAAACACGTCACGATGCCGAAAGGTAATGGTTGGCTTGTCAGCGATGAACATCCAGGATTCTGAATCGAGTCCGTTACGTTTACGCCATCGGATTCTCCGAGCCGGTTGGTGGACTGGAGGGGGATTTGTACTCGATAAAGTGATCGCGGCTGTCCAATTGGCAGTACTGGTAAGAATTTTGACTCCCGCTGATTTCGGTGTGATGGCAGCATCTGCCGCCATATTGCTGATGATGCTCACGATCAGTGAGCTGGGGCTGGACTCGGCACTTATTGCCAAAGAGGTTGTCAGCGACGATGACCTTGCCGCGGCCTGGACACTGTCGGTCGCCAGAGGGTTCTTGATGGCAACTGGAATCTGGATCATGGCAGGGATGATCGGTGAAGTCATGCGCATGCCGGCACTGGAGTCTCTGCTGCGAGTCCATGCATGGGCCCTGATCATCCAGGGTGTCCAAAGCCCGGCACTGGCGCTCATGATGAAGAAGCTCGACTTGCGCCGAAGAGTCGCGATCGACGTCGTCCGGCGCAGCGTTGAAGCAGTCGTGACGATTACGATCGCCATCCTCTATCGGACCGTCTGGGCGCTGGTCATCGGACAGCTGATTGGCTTGACGATTGGGAGCCTTCTTTCTTTCCGACTCGCACCGTGCATTCCCTCTTGGTCTCTCAAGAGATCAGCGCTCTCCTATTTCGTCCGGTACGGCAGACACTTGAATCTAACCACGCTGTGCGCCTTTGGCGTCATGACCGGGGGAGAGCTGGTGATCGGTCGCCTGCTGGGGCCGGAGTCGTTAGGATTGTATCAGGTGGCACTCGCGATTCCGCTCTTGATCGGGGCTCGTGCTACAGCGCTCATGCAGCAAATCAGCGTGCCGACTTATGCCGTATTGCAGCAGGATCAACGTGGTGTGATCCGTGTCTTCGATCTGCAGATGGGACTTATCGGGATCGTCTATATTCCGCTTGCCGTTACGATAGGGGCGTTGGCGCCCATCATGGTCCCGATTGTGTTCGGTACGCAATGGATCGGCATCACCGACTCTCTACGGGTCTTGTGTATGTATTCTGTGTGCGCTGGTTATGCCAGCGTCATGGCCTCATTACACTATGGCGTGGGACGACCGGATCTTCAGGTGAAAAGTTGGGTTGCGCAATGTGCGTTGTACGTGACGATGATCGTTCCAATGACGGTCTCATTCGGAGTGTTCGGCGCCGCAATTTCGCTGACGGCCAGTTTTATGGTGGGCACAGCACTGCAAGCGATGGAAACGCGGCGACTTCTTGGTAGGTCGACCGATGAGACGTTTGCATCGCTTGGGCGAACCGGACTTATTGGCCTGGTAGTCGGTGTATTGCTGTGGAATGGAGCGGGGCTGAATCCTATTGCCATCCCGTGGACGCCGGAGATCCTAGCCATGGCGATGGCCGGAGTATTCGGCTGGTATCTCTGGCGGGTCGAGCGGCCGCGACTCCAAATGCTCTGGAACTATCAATCGCAGGCAGGGGTGTAATGGCTGATGGTTCTGTCGATCTCTCCATCGCGATTGTGAGTTATAACACCAGAGCGCTCATGCTCGATTGTCTCAGGGCGGTGTTCGCGTCCGGGGCTGAGGTCCGATTCGAAGTGATCGTCGTCGATAATAACTCTAAAGACGAGACGGTGGAGGCCATTCGAACACACTATCCCACAGTACAGATCATCGTGAATCACGAGAACCGAGGTTTCTCAAAAGCCGTCAATCAAGCGTTGGCGGTGAGTGCTGGACGGTATGTCCTCATGCTGAACAGCGATACGCAGGTGCGGCGGCAGACAATGGATCGGATGGTGATATGTCTCGATGAAGATCCGGAGGTTGGCGCGGTTGGGTGCAAACAATGGACGGGGGATGGCCAGCTGTACCAGTCTTGCTTCCCCTTCCCTTCGATCAGGGACCATCTCATCCACGCATCCTTCTTTCAAACCTGTGCTCCAGCATGGCAAGAGTCCTTGGCGGCAAGGCAGGCCATCGATTGCAGGAAATCACAAGATGTGGACTGGATTAATGGAGCCTGTCTAATGGTCCGGACGGATCTCATGAAGGCATGCGGTGGGTTGGATGAAGGCTATTTTATGTATTTTGAAGACGTCGATTTATGCCGAGCCCTTCATCAGCGTGGCTATCACGTTCGGCACTTGGCTGACGCCGATATCGTGCATCTGATCGGCAAGAGCGGAGAACGGGATCGTGCCAAGCTCAATCTCGTGTGGGAATTTAGCCGTATTCGCTATGTGGAACGCCACTTCCATCCTCTGAATCGGTTCATCATGAAAACGTGGATCACCGTCGGTGCCTTCGTGAGATTGGTGCACCGATCGAGCATGGCAGGAGTGCCGCAGCCTGCCTCGGTCTATTGGTCAGTTGTGCGACGGTTATGGCAGAGGAGCGCAGCGGAAGAGCGACCACAGATAGCTGGAGCGGCAGTGGGGCGGTAAGAGGAGCGATCTGACGTGGAACGGCGTGCAGCTTATCCAACCGATACGCAACATATGGTGAATTTGTCTGGTTATGTGTGGGCGGCTCGCCAGCTCGGACCGCTTGAACAGCGCTCCATCTTGGACCTTTCTTGTGGAACGGGTTATGGCGCGGACTATCTCGGCTCAGGGGCCGGTCGAATCGTGGGAATCGACTGTGCCACGGACGTCGTTGTCAAGAGCCGGTCTGATTATCCTCGACTCAACATGGCCTTTCTTGCAATGGATGGCTGTGCGCTGGGCTTCTGTGATGGGTCGTTCGACTGCATCGTTTCGCAGGACACGATCGAGCATGTCCAGGATGATCATCGCTTTGTGTCCGAGGTGACTCGAGTACTGAAACCCAACGGCATGCTCATCATCTTTACGCCCCACGGAAAAGGGCGGGGTGTCACGCCCAGCGATCCCTTTCATATTCGCGAATATACGCAAGACGAATTCAGGGCCCTGCTGGCGCCTCATTTTTCAACGATTCAATGGTACGGGCGTCGCCAAGGGCATCGCCTCAAGACGGTTGAACGCTCCATGGATACCGTGCGCAATTTGGATCCCGCGGGACTCCGCAATTGTGTGCCACGACCTATTCGCCATTGGCTTGGAAGTGTGATCAGTCGTCTACAAGGAGGACCGGCCTTACAGGACATTGTTCTCGACGATATCGAGTATCGCGAAGGAATTGCGGACGATACCAATTTGATCGGGATCTGCATCAAATGAATGCTTCTGATTATCCGCTCATAGGAAGTCCCCAGAGACTCCTTCTCGCTGCAATTGTTGTCGGGCTATTCGCCCGGGCTTGGGTCATTTGGCATGGTCCCGGATATGCCTTTGCTGTGGATGAGTTATTCGATACGTTAGCCTGGAATCTAGTGACGTTGCATCAATTCACACTCGACGGGGTGAACCCAGCTGCACATGTGGGGCCTCTGTATCCTATGGTGCTTGCCGTCTTCTATTCTACCGTGGGGCATCGACCGGAATGGGTTCCGATGCTGCACGTTCTCTTCGATCTCGGCACCGTGTGGTGTATCTATCGAGTCGGAACAACATTGTGGGGCTCAAGGGTTGGGGCCGGGACCGTTGCTCTCGTGTTCAGTTATCCCGCCTATTGGACCTATGATCCAAGGATTCGGAGCGAGGCGCTTCTCACTCTTTTGATCAGCGCGTGGCTGTGGGGCACTATCCTGTGCGGCAAGAGCCCATCTCAACGTCGATATGCATTCATGGGTTTCATGGCCGGCTTAACCATTCTGTGCAAACCGGTGGCGCTGGTTCTGGCGCTGCTTCTGACCGGTCTCATATGGGTCAGCACAGATCGACTTTTACAAAAGATCGCCTACGTGGTCGTGTATGGCACGACCTGCCTTGCGCTGGTCGCGCCGTGGTCAGTACGAAACTACGTAGCATTTCATCACATCATTCCTGTGTCAGCCGGGGTGGGGGCTGGATTATGGATGGGCAGTGATCCGGTTTCTCGAGGAAGCTGGCCTATGTCTCCAGAGCGGGAACAGGCCATCTGGGAGAGTGCCGGCATCACCCCGCTTCCCTATGCGCACGCGATGTACGACGTGCAGACCGATCAACTACTGCGTGAAAAAGGCATGAGTCGGATCGTAGCCAACCCTATCGGCTATATCGGTTTAACCTTCACCAGGCTGTGGGATTTCTGGATCGGCAACTCTTTCTATCTGGTCAGTGAGGAGGGCGGGCTGGTTCAGGGATTACGGACGGATGCTGTCGAGCGAGGATGGGCCGTGGCAATCTACAGTCTGCTCAAACGACTTTTCTTGATGCCGGGCTTCATTGTCGTCGCCATGTGCAGTGCTTGGGTACATCGAGAACGATGGCGCAACCTTCTTCCGCTCTACATGTTTCCCATCGGCCTGACGGCGGGCTATGTTCCGTTCACGGTAGAAGCTGGGCGCTATGCCTTGCCCGTGTTACCGTGCCTCATGGTGTTGGCGGTTGCCCTGGTATTGCATCGTTGGAACACACGATCGGTAGGTTCGACAAGACCCGTTTCTTCACCGGCAATGAGCGCATGATGGGATACGAGCTGACCAGGCGGCACTTTTTCGATCTCTTGCACGCATACCATCCATCTTCATACGAAACCTTCGGGGCGGATGATGCGCGTTTCTCAACACCGATGTACCATGCGATGAAATGCCGAGACCGATTGCATGTGGCGTTGAAGAGCGGCTTACGCAGATTGCCGTTTGACAAACAGACGATTGTCGATCTGGGTCCGTTTCCTGGAAGCCTGTTACGACTCTTGCGCAGACTGGACTACACACACTCGGCCCAATTGTGTGGTGCTGGTCTGATGGTTTCAGACGAGTTCGTTCAGTTCATGCAGCGAGATGTGCAGGCAGACATTCATGCCGTCAATCTCGATCCGGCAGGGGGACAGTTTCAGAGTAAAGGATATCCCGAGAAAGTGCCGCTTCCGGACAATTCCGTCCAGTTGGTATTTGCGTTGGAAATCATTGAACATCTGACGTCGCCGTTCCATTTGCTCTCAGAAGCCTACCGTGTATTGGGATCGGGCGGCCATGTGGTGTTCACGACTCCGAATGTGACGCGGATCGGGAACGTCTTCAAGCTTCTGATTGGTCGGACGCCGAACGATCGGCTTGCTCCTCCGGGGTACAACAATCCGGATGATGAATGGAGACCTCATGCCCGTGAATACGCGATGCATGAGCTGGCCGAGATGCTGCGCCAAACCGGGTTCGATATTGCTGAGTCCCGGTTCTTTCTTGGGGAGGATACACAGCAATGCCGGCAGTCTGTGAGCCAGCACAGCATCAATGGGGCCAAATGGCCGTTCTATCTCGTGCCGCATTTACGCGGCAGCCTTCTGATTGTGGGAAGGAAACCATGAAGCCGGTTGTGTTAGCAGAACTTGCCGGATCAGCCGGCTATGGGGGGGGAGAACGGTATTTGGAATTGCTGTTTGATCGGTTGGACCACTGCCGATTTGCCCCACTGTTGATTTGTCCGGAGCCGGGTCCATTCGTTGAGAAGATGAAAGTAAAAGGGATTCCGACCGACATGGTGCAGTTGGCGCCGCTCTTCAACCCATTCGCACTGATGCGGCTGACGCGGTTGTTGAGGCGGAAACAGGTCATGATTCTTCAAACTCATGGGGCTCGTGCGAACGTGTATGGGCGTCTTGCAGCCTGGTTGGCTGGAGTTCCTTGTGTGATATCGACCGTACATAATTCCATCAGAGATTATGACGTAAGCCGCGTGAAGCGCTGGATATACCGACGACTGTTGCGCCTGACGCTTCCCTGGGCGGATCGAGTGATCTGTGTGTCGGAGGCACTTGCTCAGGACGTACGTGCCGACTGTCCCGCAGCTGTGCCATTGATGCGGACGGTCTGGAATGGTGTCGACTCGGTGTGGTTCTCCGCACGCGGGAACCGAAATAAGATCAGGAAGGAATGCGGTGCAGGCGAGGGACCTGTGCTCCTTACGGTTGCGAGACTTGCGAACGAAAAGGGGCATCGGTTTCTAATCCAGGCGCTTCCCGGGCTATTGGATGAATGGACATCACTCGTGTGCGTATTTGTCGGAGAAGGCGAGTCCCGAGAAACGCTTCTCGACTTGGCAAGAGAACATGGTGTTGATCAATCCTGCCGCTTTGTCGGATCAAAAGACGACGTGGTCGATTGGTATGCGGCAGCCGATGTGGTCGTGTTGCCATCTCTTTCCGAAGGATTTCCTTTTGTGGTGCTTGAAGCTCTCGCCATGTCCCGCCCTGTCGTGGCAACGAATGTCAATGGCGTACCGGAGATCATCCACGACGGCTGCACGGGCTTGCTCGTGCCGCCACGGAATTCCAAGGCATTGGAGGCAGCGCTTCGGACTCTGCTTCGTGATCCGTGTTTGGCTGCTCGTTTGGCAAAAGCCGGGCAACAAGAAGTCGCAGCGCGTTTTACAGCGGAGAAGATGGTGCAACATACGGTCGAGGTCATCGAAGAAGCGATGCCTGCGTTGCGTGGTTCAACCCACGTTGCTCATGGACAGATAGCGATAGAGAAAGAAGCGGCATGACCACGAAAATTACCAACCAAGAACCAGATCTCGGCTGTCCCTGTGAAACTGTCGAGCCGGTTATTGAGGTGTTTGCGACCTCCACGCGGCGATATGTTCGCTGCCCTACGTGCGACCTCGTTTTTCAACATCCTCGTCCGACCCGTGAATTGGTAGAAGGCTATTTTCGCGAGGCTTACGACGGTGACTACGGCGCGGTCGAGGCATCCGATGATCGGGAGCCCGTGTACCAGAGCGTAGTAAGACACGTGGCCTTGTATCGTTCGCCACCAGGATCTGTGCTCGATATTGGATGCGGAGATGGAGGATTCTTACTCCTCTGTCGACAGGCAGGGTGGAACTGCTCAGGGGTCGAGTTGTCGGAACAGGCCGCCATGCGCGCGGCTCAGAAGGGAATCACGGTGTTGCCGTCCCATGTGCTTGAGAGGGGGGAATGGGCCCAGCAGTTTGACGTCGTGACCTTGATTAACGTGCTCGAAACCGTGGCCGATCCGGTGAGCATGCTGAGACAGGCGACGACAGTCCTTGCGCCAGGTGGGCTTGTGATTGTACGGGCCACAAACGGTCTGTTTCATCTGCCGATGCGGACACCCGCTCGCTGGATCGGGTCTCGATATGACCAAGCGTTTCATTGGTATCTGTATACGACCAAATCCTTGAAGACCCTCATGGAACGTGTGGGTCTCACGATCATCAGTCTGCGCAATTCCCGACCAAGTCGAGGGCCGCTTTCCCCCGTGCATCCCTGGTTCAGCCAATTGAAATGGACCGTCAGTCGCACGTTGCTGTGGCCGATTGCCCAGAGCGTGTATTACGCAACGCATGGCCGCGTCGTCTGCGCTCCGTCATTTGAAATCGTCGCCCAACGATCAGGACACGAGAGATGAGTTCGTATCTTACTTCTCATCGGTCTTGGAAACGTACGATGCGCGGATGGGGAGTGATTGTCTTGCTGTGCCTCTTCGGGGCAGTGGCGGCGCTTGGCGTGCGGGCACTTCTCGAATCAGTCGGAAACGCCAAGCATACTCGATATGAACCGGTAGACGTTCCGCCTTCATCGGTCTCTCCGCAGCATGCACGTGAACGACAAGAACTGGAACGACGAGACCGTAGCGTGCTTGAAAAGGGGAAGTAGATAAATGTGCGGGATTTGCGGGGTCATCGGACAAGATGATGGCGCAGCACTCCAGCCGATGTTGCAGCGTCTGATCCATCGTGGCCCAGATGAAGAGGGTATCTATCGTCAGGCTGGAATCGCGCTTGGTGCGAGAAGACTTCGGGTCATTGATCCGGTCGGGGGACAACAACCGGTCCGTAATGAAAGAGGTACCGTGTGGGCCGTTATGAACGGCGAGATCTATAACTATCGAGAACTACGGGAACACCTGTTGAGTAAAGGGCACAGACTCGCGACTCGTAGTGATACCGAAGTTTTGGTCCATCTGTATGAGGATGAAGGATTTGAGGCCTTCCGTCGATTGCAAGGCATGTTTGCGGTGGCGCTGTGGGATCATGAACGTCGCGTTGCGTGGTTGGTTCGTGATCGCCTGGGTATCAAACCGCTGTACTACGCGATCCGTCAGGACGAAGCCGGTCGGGGTACCTCCGTCGTATTTTCCTCGGAGATTCCTTCTCTGCTCGAAGCCTTGCCGGATTGGCGGCTTCGGCCGGAAGGGGTTGCCGAGTATCTGATGCATTTGTATGTGCCGGGGCCGAGCACGATGATTGCCGGCGTGCACCAATTGCGTCCTGGCGAAGCCGTGAATATCTCGGACGGACGAGTGGAGTTGGTGCGGTACTACTGTCCTGATGAAACGCTCTACCATCATGACCAATGGACCATCAAAGAGGCCAGCAGTGAGGTGTTGCATACTTTTGAAGAGACTGTGAAATCCCATCTGGTCAGCGATGTCCCCTTGGGATTATTTCTTTCAGGCGGGATCGACTCGGCGTCTTTACTCAGCGCGATTTTTGGCCAATCACTTCAAGACCCTTCATTCGGAAACGATTCTGAGGCCGGATGCGGTCACGCTTATCGCAAAAGTGGTGGAGGGCATGGGGGAGCCATTTGCTGACTCCTCAGCGATCCCCACGTATCTCGTGTCGGAGGTTGCACGACAGACCGTCACAGTTGCACTTTCTGGAATTGGCGGCGATGAGCTCTTCGGTGGGTATCCTCGCTATTTGGGCCTCCGCACAGCCGCGCAGTATCAACGAATTCCCCGTGTGTTGCGTGAGCGCATGGCC
>JACRQB010000281.1 GCA_016222925.1 Nitrospirota bacterium
CCTTCTGTTTCTCGCGGGACAATCTTGCACGGCAAGGCGATGTCCTACAATAACTTCCTCGATGCGAATTCCGCGCTCGAGTTGGTGAAGGAATATGAGGAGACTGCCGTCGCGATCATCAAGCACAATAACCCTTGTGGGGTGGCGCTCGGTGAGACACCGATGGAGGCGTACGTCAAGGCAAGGGAGACGGATCCCGTGTCTGCCTTTGGCGGAGTGATTGCCTTCAACCGGCCGGTGGATTTAGCGGCTGCCAAGGAAATCACGTCTACATTTGTTGAGGTCGTGATTGCTCCAGGATTCGCTGGAGATGCATTGGCGGAATTGAAGAGGAAGAAGGATCTGCGTTTGTTGGATGTGGGCCCCTTGACGAAGGTGAAGCAGGAAGGATTCGATCTGAAGAAACTGGTCGGCGGGCTTATCGTCCAAGATCGGGATCTCGGTGTGTTGCCGGATCTTCGGACGCTTGCCGTGCCGACCATCCGTAAGCCGACGGACGAAGAATATGCCGCGTGTGCGTTTGCATGGAAAGTCTGCAAACACGTCAAGTCCAACGCCATCATCTATGCCAAACCAGGCCAGACCGTCGGCATCGGGGCAGGGCAGATGAGTCGTGTGGATTCCGTGAAATTGGCGGCCATGAAAGCGCAAATGCCTGTCAAAGGCTGTGTCATGGCCTCCGACGCATTCTTTCCCTTCCGCGATGGCCTCGATGCTGCCGCCGAAGTCGGGATCACAGCCGTCATTCAACCAGGCGGATCGATTCGAGATCCGGAAGTCGTCAAAGCCGCGGATGAACATGGAATGGCGATGATTCTCACCGGAATGCGGCATTTTAGGCATTGACAACGATCGTGATCCGTAATGAGGGAGTAGTTGACTCGTCGCCTGTTGTCACGATTATCTACCCGCACCGTCTTTCGCCCTAACTCGTCACGTATCACACGTCACTGAGGACCTGGCATGAAAATTCTCGTTGTCGGCAGTGGGGGACGTGAACATGCGATGGTGTGGAAGCTCGCGCAGAGTCCATGCCAACCGATCTTGTACTGTGCGCCCGGTAATGCAGGGATCGCGTCATTGGCGAACTGCATCCCGATTAAGTCGGACGATATTGCCGGCCTGAAGAACTTCGCGCTCCAAGAAAAGATTGATATGACAGTGATCGGGCCCGAAGCGCCGCTCGCGCTGGGCATCGTGGATGAATTCCGCAAAGTTCGGCTCAAAGTGTTTGGGCCAACCAGGAACGCCGCCCGCTTGGAAGCGAGTAAGGTCTTCTCGAAAGAAGTCATGGCACAAGCCAAGATCCGGACGGCCCATGCCAAGAGTTTCGAAAAGATTAAGGATGCACTAGCCTATGTCGAGCAGCAGACATTACCGGTCGTGATTAAAGCAGACGGGCTGGCTCAAGGAAAAGGCGTCATCATTGCAACCACTCAAAACCAAGCAAAACAGGCAATCATCGATTCGATGGAGAAGGCCGTGTTCGGCCAAGCCGGCAAACAGGTGCTGATCGAGCAGTTTCTCCACGGCGAGGAACTGACAATCATGGCGTTTACCGATGGCAAGACCGTGGTGTCGATGCCACCAGCGCAGGATCATAAACGGGTCGGCGATGGAGACACCGGCTTAAATACAGGCGGGATGGGCGCCTATTGCCCGGCCCCACTGGGAACGACCGGGATCCAAGAACAAGTCGGTCGTGAAGTCCTGCAGCCGATGGTGGACGCCATGGCGCGGCTTGGTTCGCCGTTTCAAGGTGTGCTGTATGCCGGACTCATGATGATGGACGGGACGCCCTACGTGCTCGAATTCAACGCTCGTATGGGCGATCCAGAAACTCAAGTCGTGTTGCCCTTGCTGAAGAATGACTTAGTCGATGTTCTTGAAGCGGTGATAGAACATCGACTTGACCAACTTCCTGTCGAGTGGCACTCAGACGCAACGGTCTGCGTGGTTATGGCATCGAGAGGCTACCCCGGTGCTTATCAACAGGGAATGCCGCTCTCTGGACTCCCCACGACGACAACCTTATCGGACTCCTCCTCCGTGGTCTTTCACGCAGGAACAGCACAGAGAGGGCATGAAATCGTGACAGCGGGAGGCCGCGTCCTCGGCGTACTCGGTCGAGGGCGAACCTTATTGGAGGCACAAGGCGAGGCCTATCGAGTCGTGAAGACGATCTCTTTCGAGGGCTGTCACTTCCGAACGGATATCGCACACCGGGCTCTGAAGGCATAAATCTGAACAGTCACTCTCCTCGAACAACCCATTCAGTGAACACATCAATCTCACCCCCTCACTCCGAGCACTCACCCACACAGCCTGTTAGAGCTGCCTGGACCTAGCTCAAGAAGTTGCCGTAGATCCGAACACCCGGGGCCGATCTTCTTCTCAGCTGATTCCTGCGATCTGTTACAATATCTTCCCACGATAGTCAGTGTACAACATGCGAGGGACACAGCATGTCTACCACCAGCACCTGGTAAAGGCAGATTATTTCTCATGAAAGGGGAATGGCCATGACACGCCATCCGATGCGGATACTCAGTACAGTCGTTGCTTTAGGCTTCGCCCTTGGCCTTGGGGGATGTGATTATTGGCCGCCAGCCTTGCAGGCTGAGATCGAACAATTGCGGTCGGAAGCCCAAACCCTGACCATAGAGAAGACTCAGCTTCAGGCCCAGATCACCGACTTATCTCAGACCAAACAAGAGCTGCAGGGGCAGTTTGATGAACTGAACCGCATCAGTCGTGAAAAAACCGGCATGATCACCAGCCTCCAAAATCAGTTGGATGCGACCCGCGCGAGGGCATTGAAGGCGATGACTCCAAAGACACCGCCTCATAAAAATCAGGCAAAACCAACCGGAAGGACCACGACCAAACTACCCACTAAAAGTACCCCGAAGACGCCGACAGGCAAACACCAGGCTTCTAAGGCAATCGGTGTCCGATAATCGACCCACGAGCCTACTTTGAAGAGGAGGGCGTCGTTGTACTCGGTGTAGACGTTGATGAGCTACTCGACGCCGTCGTCGACGTCACTGTAGAAGAAGGGGCAGAGCTTGATGGAGCAGCTGCGGCTGGCTCCTTCTTTTCCACGGTATTCTTTTCCCCGGTATTCTTTTCCCCGGTATTCTTTTCCCCGGTATTCTTTTCCCCGGTATTCTTTTCCCCGGAACTCTTTTCTCCTGAACTTGCCCCACCGGTTTCGCTGCCCGTGCTGGACGGAGGTTTGAGCTTGTCGGAGTAGTCGGTGACGTACCAGCCGCTCCCCTTAAACATGATTCCAGGCGATGAAATCAACCTTCTGATCGATTTCCCACACCGTTCACATGTCGAGAGTGGATCATCCTTGATGCTCTGCTTCACTTCAAAACGATACGAA
>JACRQB010000282.1 GCA_016222925.1 Nitrospirota bacterium
CTTGTCCCGCGTACAAACCTCAGGTATCCTGCGTATCCGCCGATTAGCCGAAAGGACGTGCTGTGACGATGACAGGCTCAAGCCTCAACAGATCATCGGATTGCCTCATGCCGAATCGGCGTCAGGCAAAACACACAACGAGATACAACTCGTTATGACTGACTACAGCGTACTCGGCAATTTACTGCTGATCTACACCGTCTCCATCGCCGTGGTGTTTCTGTTTCATCAATTCCGACTGCCGTCCATCGCCGGGTTTCTCGTCGCCGGAGCGTTGATCGGCCCTCATGGGCTGAATCTGATCTCTGACATCGCGACGGTACAAGTGCTGGCGGAAATCGGCATCGTGCTGCTTCTGTTTACCATCGGTATCGAATTCTCGCTGAGGCAACTGACATCGCTTCGGCGACTGCTCCTGATTGCCGCTCCGATCCAAGTCGGAGGAGTCATCGTGATCACGTGGCTCGGCGGGATGCTGGTTGGGTTACCGGCCTCGCAGGCGATCTTCTGGGGCTTTCTGTTCTCGCTGAGCAGCACGGCCATTGTGTTGAAGGCCTTGGCTGCCAACGGAGACAGCGATTCGCCTCACGGACGAGCCACCATCGGCATTCTGGTCTTCCAAGATCTGGCCGTCGTCCCCATGATCTTGCTCACCCCCATTCTGGCGAGTCCCGATGGGGGTGCGCTGACGCCCGTGCTGTTCTCGTTGGGCAAGTCTCTGGTGGTGGTCGCCTGTATCGTCGTGGCTGCGTGGTATGCGGTCCCGAGACTGCTCGAACACATCGTTCGCAGCCGAAGCCGGGAACTCTTCCTGCTGACCATCATTGTCATGTGCCTCGGCATTGCGTGGTTGACCTCTCTCGGCGGGCTCTCGCTTGCTCTCGGAGCCTTCATCGCCGGACTCGTGATTTCGGAATCGGAGTACAGCCACCAAGCTATTGCAGAAGTACTGCCCTTTCGCGACAGTTTCAACAGTCTGTTCTTTGTCTCGATCGGCATCCTGATGGATTGGCGGATTCTGCTGGAGTATCCGCTCGTCGTAACCGGTGTGCTACTTGTTGTCCTGCTCGTCAAGTTTATCGCTGGAACGGGAGCCGTCTTAGCCGTCTCCGTGCCTCCCCGCTCCGCCGTCATGACCGGCATTGCGCTCGCGCAGGTGGGTGAGTTCAGCTTTATCCTGGCACAAGTCGGCCTGGAGGATAAGCTCTTGTCCGGACCTCCGTACCAAATCTTTCTGGCGGTCTCGATCTGTTCGATGATCATCACACCGCTCCTGATGCAGTGGTCTCCCCATCTCGCACGACGCATTGAGGCCGTACAACGCCTTCGCCACTGGTTCCCCGGACAGACCACCGCCCATGTGCTTGAGGCGGAAGGACGGCATCTCCGCATCAAGGACCATGTGATTATCGTGGGATATGGGTTGAACGGGCGCAATCTGGCTCGCGTCTTGAGCGAGACAGAAGTGCCGCATGTTGCCTTAGATCTGGACGGTGACGCGGTGCGCCGCGAGGCTGCCCATGGCTTGCCGCTCTATTATGGCGATGCGACGAATCCGAATGTGTTGCGGCATGTAAAAATCGACGATGCGCGGGTCCTGGTTATCGCCATCTCCGATCCGTTCATGGCCCGCCGGACCGTCCAGGTGGCCCGAGCCTTGAACCCGAAGATTCATATCGTTGTGAGAACCCGTTACTTGCGTGAACTAGAGGAGCTCCATCAGCTAGGTGCCGACGATGTCGTGCCGGAAGAGTTTGAAACGTCGATTGAAATCTTTGCCCTCGTCCTCCGCACCTACAACATGCCGCAAGACTTCGTCATGCGAAAAGCGGAACAGGTGCGTCGTGAGGGATACGCGCTCCTCCGCCGGAGCGAGCTTCCCGAATTGGCTCACCATCTTCGCGGCGGAACCCTCGCTGACGTCGAAGTGGAGACCTGTCGAATCGAGGAGGACTCACCGGCCGCAGGAAAGACGATCCTCCAATTGGCGCTGAGGCAACGGACAGGTACATCCATCATCGCCTTGACCAGAAGCGGCGTGACGGAATCCAATCCGTCGGAGAACACCAAGCTCCTCGTCGGTGACATTGTGGTACTGCTCGGAGCGCGCAATGAGATCAGGCGAGCGATGGAGTTTATTGTCGCGAATGGGAGCGAAAGCTAGCGTACCGTCATGGCTTGGTAAGCCTCATCGAGTGTGCCCACTTGAATGAGCTGGATCCTCCTGCGAGAGGCAACATCCGTCGAGCTCATCCAGTCCGGCGTGAGTACTTGATCCCGCGGGACGATGATGGCTCGGTAATGCGCGTTCGCAGCGGCCTCGATTTTCACGGGTAACCCACCGACCACATCTATGCGACCATCGAGTGTGATCTGGCCGGATAACGCCACATCCGATCTGATCGCCCCTCCTCGATAGGCCGCCATAATCGCCACGGCAACGGCGGCACTGGCGCTCATCCCGTCGGTCAAAGACGTCGCGGAGCGATTTTTGATTGTAATCATCCAATCATGACCGCTGTCACCAATAGCATGAAGTACGGCACGCACGGCTCGACGGGCTCCCTCCTTCCATTCTTCACCGACGAGGGACCCTCCCCCTAGATTGACTTCATTAAATTGAATGGTCGGACCGCCTTGCGAGGCAACGTGATCGAGCTGGACTAAGATGTAGTTCACAACACCGGGAAGGCTCTCACCCTGTATACCAAGAGTCGAGACGGAGACAATGTTGGAGCTCCCGGCA
>JACRQB010000284.1 GCA_016222925.1 Nitrospirota bacterium
TCTCCGGGATCTGCGGTGAGTTGACCGGCGAAATGGTTCTGCGGTTCCCGCAGGATGTGCTCGCTCATCAACCGGGTTATGTCCTGATTCTTGGCGGCACGAACGATCTGGGGTGGAACGCATCACCCGCTGAAATCATAGACAATCTGGCCACGATGTATGAACAGACTTTGGCGATGGGTGGTGTTCCAATTCCTGTGACGGTACCTTCGATTCGAGTGGAAGATGCTTCAGGCAGCCAAGAAGGACAGGAGTGGGTTGCCGAGCACCTTGCCCGGCGAAACCGATTGAACCAGCGTATCCAAGATTACGCCGGTTCCAAAGGCCTTGCCTGCGTCGATCTTTTCGCAGCTACTGCAGATCCGGACAGTGGGCAGTTGGCTGCGATCTACTCAAACGATGGAATTCACCTGACCACCGCCGGATATCGGTTGTTCGCCGAGCAGATGGCCCACATCTTAAAACCGTTACTGGCACGAGCTATGCCGTCATGAGTATTTCGCTTCAAACGATCACAGATCGAGAGTTTGATAGGAGAGTCGAGGCGAGTCTCGTTCCTGTCCTGGTGGAATTCTGGAAGCCAGGCTGCGGCCATTGTCGTGCCTTGATGGTAGAGCTTGAGCAACTGCAGGAAGAGATGGATTCGACCCTCCTGATCCTCACCATGAACGTCGCCGAAAACTTTCAGATTCCCGCCGAATTGGAAGTTCCATCGCTTCCCGCACTGGCGTTATATCGTAACGGGGCATTCGTAAAATTTATCGGTGGGCTGGGAAAGCGAGAGGAAATTGCAAAACAAATCCAGATTGAGGTGGATAGATGACTGGTCCTCGAAAAGGTCAGCCTATAGCACCCGCCAGGTGCGGCCGTCGTTTTGGATCAACCGGTCGGCTTCCACCGGTCCCCATGTGCCGGCTTGGTATTCGGGGAGCCACCGTTGTCCCGACTTGTCCCACGCTTCCAGAATCTGGGTGATCCAGGCCCAGGAGGCTTCCACAGCATCGCGCCGCATGAAGCGGGAGGCATCTCCGGCCATCACATCCAGTAGGAGGCGCTCGTAGGCCTCTGGAGACGGTCGTCCAAACACTTCTCCGTACTTGAAGTTCATTTCGACGGGATGGGTTTGTGCGCGAGTCCCCGGCACTCGGGAGACGATGCGGAGAGAGAGACCTTCTTCGGGTTGAATCTTCAACGTCAAGACGTTTGGGGCCTGAGGGTTCTGTGCATTGGCATTGAAGAGGATCTGTGGAATCTCTTTGAATTGAACAGCGACTTCACTGGCGCGTAACGGCAACGCTTTTCCCGTCCGTAAGTAGAATGGCACCCCGGACCACCGCCAGTTTTCCACAAAACATTTCACCGCCACGTAGGTTTCGGTTGTGGAGTTGGGCTTGACGCCATTTTCTCGGCGATAGCCTGGGACTGGTGTGCCGTGTGCAGTCCCTTCTGTGTATTGGGCTCGTACGGTGCATTTGTCCACATCCTTGGCGGTGATGGGCCTCAAGCAGCGAAGCACTTCCATCTTGGCGTTTCGTACCACATTGGGGTCCAATGAGTACGGCGGTTCCATGGCAACGAGGCAGAGCAACTGCAGCAAATGATTCTGCACCATATCGCGAAGCGCGCCTGCTTCTTCATAGTAGGTTGCTCTTGTGCCGACGCCTTCCGCTTCGCTGACTGTGATTTGGACGTGATCCACGTATTTGTGGTTCCAAATCGGCTCGAAAATGCTGTTGGCAAAGCGCACGACCATGAGATTCTGAACAGTCTCTTTCCCGAGATAATGATCGATCCGGAAAATCTGTGATTCGTCAAAGACACGGCCGGTGACTTCATTGATGGCCTGTGCGGAGACCAGATCGCGCCCGACCGGTTTTTCCACGATGATGCGGGTATAGGGCGAGCGAGCTCCAGGAGTTCCTGCCAGCCCGGAACGTGATAATCCCTCGCAGACGTCGGTAAAGGAGCTGGGGGGGATACTGAGGTAGAAAATGCGGTTCCCGGGCAGTTGGAACCTACGCTCGAGTTCTTCGGCCCGTTCTTTCAGTCGCACATAGGTCTGCGCGTCGTCGTTGCCTCCCGCCAAGTAAAACAGGTGTTGGGAAAAGGCATTCCACGTATCTTCGATGAGAGCCTGTCGAGAATGTTTGACGACGCCATCGCGGACGCTGGCGCGGAACTCTTCATCGCTCATGGGGGTGCGGCCCAGGCCGATCACGACATAGTTCGACGGGAGTAACCCGTCGAGGAGGAGATTGTAGACTGCCGGGATCAATCGCCGACGAGCCAAGTCGCCTGAACCTCCGAAAATGACCAGGGTGCAAGGCTCGACCGGCGGCAGTGGTTCCTGCGTGGGGTGCATATCGATTCGTTGACCATTCGCGTGAGTCATCAGGATCTCCTCAATGAGGCCAGACTATTACCGTCGGACCGAGTGGCCACCAAATGCGTTTCGCAAGGCCGCCAGCATCTTTTCAGCAAACGATTCGTCCTGCCGCGAGCGAAACCGCGTAAAGAGCGCTGTCGTGAGGGTGGGTACCGGCACGTCCTTCTCGATGGCATCGGCGATCATCCAGCGGCCTTCGCCGGAATCTTGCACGTACCCCTTCAGTTTTTCCAGTTTTTGATCGTTCTTGAGCGCGCCCGCGGCCAGTTCCAGCAACCAGGACCGGACGACACTTCCGTGCATCCAGAGATCGGCCACGCGCGCCAAGTCCAGCTTGTATTCGCTCTTCGACATCAGCTCAAATCCTTCGGCATAGCCTTGCATCATGCTGTACTCGATGCCGTTGTGCACCATCTTCACATAGTGTCCGGCACCGGCCGCGCCGACGTGGGCCCAGCCGTTTTCAGGCGCCAGGGTCTTGAACACCGGTTCAAGCCGTTTGACGGCTGCGTCTTCTCCGCCGACCATGAGACAATAGCCGACTTGCAGTCCCCAGATTCCTCCACTGGTTCCCGCATCAACATAGTGAATGCCTTTTTTCTTGAGCTCGGCAGCCCGCCGCACATCGTCATGAAACCTGGTATTTCCACCGTCCACGATGGTGTCACCTGGTTGCA
>JACRQB010000054.1 GCA_016222925.1 Nitrospirota bacterium
CCCCTCTCAACGTTCACCGATCTGTTTGTCATGTGCCGATCGTTGCGCTGACGGCACACGCGATGCAGGGAGATCGGGAGGTGTGCCTTGCCGCAGGCATGGACGATTACCTGACAAAGCCGTTTACGCTCTCTCAACTTGAGCAGGTGCTGGCTCGGTGGGTGTTCAATAGAAGATCTGTTCAGGTCGAGGTGTGCGGTGATGTCACGAACATACCACTGCAGCAGAACCCGGCAAATCCGCAGGAGGTTCCTGCTCTTCGGAAGGGAGAGCCATGCCAGGACACAATCGTTGAACCAACGACGATTGATCAGGCCGCGTTAGCCGCCATCCGTGCGCTGCAACGACCAGGTCAACCCGATATCGTCGCCCGCATCGTGACTCAGTACATGGACTCGTCGCCGGAGATTATCGATCGGATACGCCGTGCCGTGTTGTCGCAGGATGCAGTTGGGCTACGTGCCGCTGCGCATCGCCTGAAATCGAGTAGCGCACAGTTAGGAGCGGCTGCATTGGCTTCCGACTGCCGTGAGCTGGAAATGATGGGTGCGAGGGGAGAATCGGAGCGAGCGGATGAGACCTTAAAGAAGCTGGAGCGACACTACGCCGACGCCTGTGCCGCCTTCCAAGACGAAATCGGCAAGGGGAGGGCGGCGGCATGATGGATAACGGTCGTCCCACGGTTCTCATCGTCGATGATGATCCCGTCGCGCGCTTGCTGGCCCGTGAGGCGCTTGAACAGTCCGGCTGGTCGGTGGAAGAAGCCGAGAATGGTCGACTTGGCCTCGAGGTCTTCATCAAGGGACGTCCGGATCTCATCCTTCTCGATATTATGATGCCGGAAATGGATGGGTTTACGGTCTGTGCTGAGCTGAGAAAATTGCCGGAAGGCATTCACACTCCTGTGCTCATGATGACCGGACTCGAGGACTACCAGTCAATTACCCACGCCTATGATGCCGGGGCCACTGACTTCATCGTCAAGCCGATCAATGGTCTCTTGCTGGGACATCGGGTGCGCTATATGTTGCGGGCCGGTCAGGCCATGCGAGACCTACGAGACAGCCAGGATAAGTTGATGCAGACTCGTGACGCCGCGCTTGAAGGCACTCGCGTGAAGTCAGAGTTTCTAGCGACCATCAGCCATGAGATTCGCACGCCGATGAACGGCATCATCGGGGTGGATGAATTGTTGCTTGATACGGAGCTCTCCCCTGAGCAGCGCGATTGCGCTGAAACCATCAAGGAATCCGCTCAATCCTTGCTGGTCATCGTCAACGACATTTTGGACTTTTCGAAACTCGATGCCGGTCGCGCCACATTGGATCGAAAGGAATTTGTGCTGAGTCGAGTGGTCGATGACAGCGTGGCGGTGTTCCGAGAGCGGGCACAAGAGAAAGGACTCCACCTTCGCCATGACATCACATCGTCAGTACCGAGGACGCTCTGGGGCGATCCGACTCACCTCGGTCGGCTCCTCTCCGTATTGCTCAGTAACGCCGTAAAGTTTACGGAGCGAGGAGAAGTCTGTTTGCAGGTGCAACCGGATCCTCAGCCATCCGGAGACCCGACGGCTGAGGTCTCAACCGGTCTAGGCCGGATCCGCTTTTCGGTGACCGACACGGGGATCGGCATCAGTGAGTCAGACGCTCTCCGATTGTTCCAGCCCTTTGTGCAGGTGGATGGGTCTCATCGGCGCAAGTATGGAGGCACCGGCCTTGGCTTGGCGCTCGCTAAGCAGCTGGTCGAGCTGATGGGGGGAACGATGGAGTTTGAGAGTCTACCAGGGAAGGGGAGCCGATTCTGGTTTGACCTCCCGCTTGCGGGTGCCAGTGACCGTATGCCGGAGGCAGTCGGACCTCGTGAGGCGCTTGTCTATGTGAAAGAAGTTGTCAGTCAAGCCGTTCTTAGAAGAACATTGGAAAAGCTCGGCTATCACGTCCATACCCTAGAGGGCGTCGAAGATCTGGTAAAGATAGGTCCGGAGGTTGCTCCCATCTTGTTCGTTGTGGAGTGCAACGTACTGGTTCAGGAATCAGTGCGTATGCATGTCCAAAGGTTGAAGGAGCGCTTCTCCCGGTTGCGAATTCTCGGTACCCCTATGACGGGCTATTGTTTGGAGTGATTCACGGTAGGGCCCCGTCATCCTTCAGTGCTTCTTGTCCTTCTGCATGATCTTGTCGGTCCATGCCAGCAAAATGGCAGAAGCTAAGAAGGTCATGTGGATGAAGATCTTCCACTTCAGATGTTCCGGGTTTTCATTGGCGACATCCACGAATCCCTTCAAAAGATGAATGCTTGATATTCCGATTAACGAAGCCGCCAGCTTGATCTTGATGGTCCCGGGATCGACATGGGTCAGCCAATCGGGACGATCCGGATGTTGCTCCAAATCAAGCTTGCTGACGAACGTCGCATACCCGCCGATGATCACCATGGTCAGCAAATTCGCGACCATCGTGACATCGATCAACCCCAAAACTCCCAACATGAAGACCGTTTCATCCATCTTATGGATGTGGAGCAACATTTCCCAGAGCTCGATGAGAAATTTATAGGCATAGAGCAGCTCCACCACGATGAGTCCACCATAGAGCGGAGCTTGAATCCATCGACTGGCAAAGATAATGGACTCGAACGTTGCCTCGACGTGATTGCTGGCTGAATGCGAAGGCTTCAGTGATCTGTGCATCTCTCGAGATTCTGGTGAGTCAGAATCGGACATCAAATCCCTCCTAAACTGTACAAGGATATAGGTGCTCCAGTGACGAATGGACGGCGGAGCCGTATCCTAGTCAGTGCATTCCACGCTGTCAATTCCATCCATCGCTGTGCTGGTGGGGCGTGTGAGTGGTCCAGAGAGAGGGCGATACGTTGGGCAGATGGGGACTGCCAGGCGGCGAGGCTCTTCCCCAGTGGCAACAACGGGCGAGCATCCACAAGAGTTGCGCTGAGGAGTCATTCTTCTCGCGTCGGCCAGGACTGGCTCAGCGAGTCGCCATGGGTAACCGCACTTCCGAGCCCTTAAAGCTCCCGGCATAGAAGGCGGCAATCTGGGATCGGCGCCCGATGTTCAGCTTGGAATAGATATTCGCGAGATCATTCTTGACGGTTTTTTCACTCAAGCTGAGGTTGATGGCGCTTTCTTTGTTGGTGAGGCCTTTTGCCACCAAGGGAAGGAGACGTTGTTCTTGCGGTGACAGAAGTGGTCGTTTGGATTGGCCAGGCTCTGTGTAGACGTGCTTGAGCCACTCCTTGGTATGTTTGGTTAAGCGGGGATCAAGTCCGGCAGTCGGATATCGAGTAAGACGAGGTCCGGCTTCAGACGACAACAGAGTGTTTTCGCCTCTTCCATCCGCCCACCTTGGCCTACCACCTTCATGCCAGGCGTCAAATTGAGGACCGCACAGAGCCCGATACGTACGACTTCATGATCGTCCACAATGACCAGCCGAATTGGTTTAGACTTATTCATAGATGTGTTCTTCCTTCAGTGGAAGGTCGACCATCACGCGGGTTCCCTCCCCCGGTGCGCTCTTTAGCGTTCCGACCCCATTATCGCCGATGATCAAATGGATGGCATTCTCCGTCAGGCTGAGTCGAATCCAGCGATGGGATGCCTGCGCATGGCGGGTACTATTGCTGAGGGCTTCTCGTACAATGTTAAGCAACTGTTCTCCCAGCGTGGGTGTGATGAATGATAGTACTGGAGTTGCGATCTCCAGCTCAGGCGGGGCCTGGCTCGCACTGGACATCGACGTGATGAGCTGCCGCAGGGCTTGTCCGAAATCCAGTTCCATTGTCGTACGCTGAGTCAATGATGTAATGAATCGCCGAACATCAAGCATCAGCGCGTTGAGCTGGTCAACGGCTTGAGCCATATGGAGTTTCGCCTTCCGAGGCGATTTCCCTATCGACAACTTGCCGGCTTCCAACTGCATACCAACTGCGTAGAGGGCTTGCAAAGTATTGTCGTGCAGATCTCGACTCAAGTGCTCACGTTCTTCCATCGCGAGTTTGCGCTCGGTAATGTCCTGAACCGCCGCCAGGAGGAGCGGCCCGGCATGGCCCGACAACTCGATTCGGGTGGCTTTGACGGAGACCCAAATAATTTCACCGGACTTACGAATGTATCGCTTTTCGTAGGTATATTCCGATCGAACCCCGCGGAAAAACTCGTCTGTCAACTGGATATTGGCCGCAAGATCATCCGGGTGCGTGTAGAGGGCATAGCTGCTTCCGACGATTTCATGTTCCTCATACCCTGTGAGCTCGCAGAGGGCTTTGTTGGCGCTGATCGCACGCCAGTTTTCATCGAGGATACCGAGCCCAACCGGCGCTTCAGCGACAAAGCGCTGGAGCCTCAGCTCGCTCGATCGTAAGGCTTCTTCAGCGTGTCTGTGTTCGGTAATATCTCGGAAACTCCAGACCCGGCCGACAATGTCCTCATCGAGGATCTGTGGCTGTGAATAGCGCTCGAAGATTCGCCCATCCTTAAAGTGGAGCACATCGAAGCTTTCTCGCTCTGGATGTGCGTACAGCTCTCGAACCTTATGCAGAAAGGCCTCAGGTTCTCGAAGCTGGACAGTCACGAAGGCCAGTAGCTTCTCGCCGTCTCGGTTGTCGGCCAACGCTTGGGGGATGCTCCAGAGGTGCAGGAACCGTTGGTTAACACTGGTTACGTTTCCCTCTCGGTCGACGACGAGCAGCCCGTCTGCGACCGAGTTGATGGCGGCTTGGAGAAGTGAGTAGGAACGTTTACGATTCGAGATGTCGCGGGCAAAGGCGAAATTATATTCCTGGCCCTCGACCACGACAAAATTCATGACGATTTCGACCGGGTACGTCTCTCCAGACTTGGCGCGGTGCCGCGACTCGAACCTGAGACGACCGGTTCGGCGGAGCTCTTCCCAATGTGCGGGCCACGTCTCCATCTGATAATCAGGATCGACATCTGCGACGGTCATGCGGAGAAGTTCGTCACGCGTATATCCGAGCCGTTGACAAGCCGCATCGTTGACGTAGAGAAGTTTGGCTGACCGGTCGATCCAAAAAGCCAGATCGGCGGATCGGTCGACGGCGATTTGTGTTAACCTCAAGGCCTGTTCCGCGTGTCGTTGCTCCGTGACGTCGAGACCGATCGTCACCATGCAGCTCTTGCCATTCAGCTCAATTTGTTCTGTGGAGAGCAAACAGGTGCGGTACCCTCCAGATTTCATGCGGAGTGAGGCC
>JACRQB010000124.1 GCA_016222925.1 Nitrospirota bacterium
TTCGACCGAGGCACAGGGGTCGAGCACACCAATGAAGTATTTGTGCCGGTTGCGGAGGAGATCGCGGGCAGGACGGACATTGTCCAGATTCTCGATGAATTGCGGCGGTGGTCCTTCGCCATCAAGCGTCACCACCCCCGGAACTTTGGTGATCGCCTTGCGATCCTGTTCGACTGCCATGAGTAGTTTTGGAGCAGCCACCTCCCCCTCACCCTTGAGGACACAATCGATGGCGCCGTTGCCGTGTTCCAAAAAGTCCTTCGCCACAAATGAGGCACTATGGCCACCGACGAAGACGAAGCTGTTGGGCAACTCTTTCTTCGTGAGTTTGGCCAAGTCCACGATCTCCGGAACGTTCGCCAGGTAGTTACACCCGAATGCCACCGCGTCGGGTTTCCAGGAACGGATGAGCGCTTCATAGTCTTTCCACGTATCAGCCTGCAGATCGATTAGGCGAACTTCATGCCCAGCTTGGCGGACTGCCTGGGCCACCATCTCCAAACCGAGCGGCTCCAGACGCAGATAGATCTTGGTGTACATGAGCGGACCTGGATGGACTGCGAGAAACTTCATTGCCCCAAACCTCCTGGTCTGATCATGATGGGTAACTGATGCGGGAACGGATTGTGCCAGAATGGAGGCGTCGGTGCAACCTTTAAGTGCGCAAGACTTAAGACGATTCATCGAAAATCAGCTAAGACCGTCTGGATTTTCCGTGCCCCAGTCTTTACCATACGGGCATGTTGCCGCTCGAACGGACCCTGCGTCAGCGCCTCATTGATCTCCTGATGGATACTCGAATGGCCACCGATCAATTGGCTCGCATGCTCGGGATTCCTGAACGGCAGGTAGAGGAGCACTTGGCTCATGTGGTAAAAACGGTGTCGCAGGACCGTTCACGACGGTTTGTCCTCGAGCCGTCTATCTGTTTGGATTGTAAATTTATGTTCCGTGATCGCACACGATTGACACGACCAAGCCGCTGTCCACAATGCCGAAGCGAAGGGATCTCCGCTCCACGCTACGGAATCGACTTTCTCAGATCAGGATTGCCTCACGCGAACACAACGGTGTCACGGCGGAGAGAGAAACGGCAGCCTTCGAAGAAAACCAAGGGAATGTCCCCCATGCCAAGCAGCTCTACCAAGAACTGGTGAATCTCTATCCATCCACGAAAGTGGCTGAGATCGCTCGGGCTCGGCTCGCTGAACTAGACAGCAAAAAATAGACGCTGCTGCGTTGCCAGCAAGTCGGTGGTGACACCTTAGAAAGGCTCTTTCAATACTTTGAGGCTCAGCGGGCTTGCCTGTGGAGAGGCGCGTCTTGGCGCGCCGGGGTCGGGCGGGTGAGAACAGTGGACTTTGTGCACATCCGGCATGGCTGTCCAGCGTCGTCTCAACCTCGATGCTCGTAATGGCTACAGGGGCAGCATGAGTTGTTTCGCAGCCTGCTCGGCAACGGTCAGCCTGACGGCGTCATGAATGAACGGACGTCTCCGGCCCTTGTCGCGGGTGCCATGGGAAAAACGCATTGGTCGTCGCCTGATAGGCTTTATACTCTTCCCCACGGCTGACAAGGGCTTGCTCTTCCGCCCGTGGAATACCAGTCACCTTGTACAGTAACAAGCCCATCCCGATCGGACCAATCCAGGTGAATAACCAGCCGGGTGCCCCCATCGTCATGACGACATACGAGCACCAGTGTAGCCAGTCGAAAAAGTAATTCGGGTGGCGGGAGTAGTGCCACAGCCCCTCTCTGCAGACGCGGCCCTCATTCTTTAGATCGGCACGGAAATGAGCAAGCTGCCGGTCTGCCTTCGCTTCACCAGCCACGGCCACGCTCCAGATCAGCAATCCGACCAGCTCGACCACTGAAGATGGAATCCGGGTATTCCAGAGCACCACCAGAAACGGAAGGGAAAAAACCGCCACGGACAGCGCTTTCCATTGAAAATACACAAACATATTCACCGACTCTGCATCACCCCATTTTTGTCGCAGGCGGCGATAGCGGCCGTCCTCCGGTTGCCCGGTCACGCGTTGGGAATAAATGTGGAGTCCCAGACGACCGGCATAGAGCAGCACCAGCATCGCTGTGAGCAGGGTGCGCTCGACTCCGGCGGGAGCCTGAGTCATGTACGATAACACCGCGGCGATCAGCCCCGCACACCACGCGACATCGACGATCGCAGCATTTTTTGTCTTCCGCTGCACAGCCCACAGGAAACCCATGACGACCGCCATGACGACATAGGTGATCACGACAAGCTGCAACGGATCCGATACGTCTATTCCTTCTTCTGGTCCCATCAGTCCTTCCCTTTACGACACACTCGGTTCATAGTCCCATACGTCGAAGTCTTGGCGCTTCCGATTCTTCAACCAACTGCGAAACCCTGGGATAGGAAACGACAAGAGCGCCTGGAGTTTTTCACAGTTCAATGAAAGATCCGCAGGTCTGGGGGCTACCACCGCAACAGCGCCTGTCCGATCTCCCAACGTGACAGCCGTTCTCGTCCACCGAGATGGTAGAGACCAGAAGCGCCTTGGTCGAGTAACTCCCATACCGAGCGGGCAATGGCCCCGGCCGGCAACGGGCAGCGGAATTCATCAACATAGAGCGTCACCTTCTTACCATTCTTCACAGAGCGACACATATCTTCCACGAAACTTCGATCGCCATACTGTGAAGCACCCGCCGTGAGCACGATCCGAACTGCTGTGTGGGCGGGATTCTCCAACACGCGCTGTTCCGCTTCAAGCTTGGTCTTGCCGTAGATATTGATCGGATTGGGCTCATCTGTTTCTTGGTACCAACCAGCCTTGCCGTTGAATACTTCGCCGCTCGACAAGAAGATGAAGGGAATGTCCCGGGAGAGTCGAGCCAGATACCCGGTGGTGTCCACATTCATGCAACGGGCTAACTGAGGATTTCCCTCACACTCTGCCGTTCGACTTAACGCCGCGCAGTGGATGACTGCGTTAGGCTTGAGACGTTGCCAAACCTGTTCGGCGGCGGCTTGATCCGTGAGATCAAGGTCAGCGCGGCTGAGGCCACAGACCTCCCACCCGGGCGCCCATCGGGCGGCGGACTTCACGAAGTACTGCCCTATCAGTCCTGCCGTTCCGGTGACGATGACACGTGGCTTCATAGTGCGTCAATGGGGAAAGCGCGTACGTCGCAATCGCATCACAGAGGCCACTTGGAGCGCTGGTCGCTGTTTATCGTGTCTATTTTGATGTGCCATCGCTGCGCATCGCCTCACAGTGAAGGCAGATTGTACGACTTCCGACTGTTGGTTGGAAGATGTGAGAAGCGGGGAAGAGCCTGTGTCGGGGAGAGACCGCCTTGGCCAATTGTCGTGGTTTCGTCTCTGAGCCTAAACTTGTTTGTCGTCTAGGTGAAGAACGCCGTCGCTACGATCCCCGTATGACTAGCAGGTTGCGGAAAAACTCATTTTGGCCTCTGTAGCCATCGCAGAAATCGAGGTTTGGAACGATGCTGAACAGCCACGCAGGATGCGCAAAAGGCCGTCCAGCAAGGCCGCAGCGAGCGAAGAGGCGACGCGTACTCTGGGCCGTACGTTGAGCCTCTGAGTGAGGCGAGAACGCCGCTGGTGGACTTTTTCCGCATCCTGCTAGGCTGCTTTCGATTCTGCCTCAGCCTGGACCTGCTCATGCGGCAGCCAGCGATTCAGAACCGCTGCCAGAGGCTTACTCGTGATTGGCTTACTGATGAAGTCATCCATCCCGATGGCGAGACATCGATCACGATCCTCCTTCATGGCATTGGCCGTCATCGCGATGATCGGCAGGTGTGGCGGCGTGCCGCCGGCCTGTTGAAGACTCGCCTCCTGATTCCTGATCACCCTTGTCGCTTCAAGCCCATCCATTTCCGGCATCTGACAATCCATGAACACCAGGGCGTACGGAATCCGCGCGTTGGCGGCAACATTGACCCGATAACCAAGTTTTTCAATCATCTTGGCTGCGACCTTTTGATTGACCGGGTTGTCCTCTACCACCAAAATAAGCGGCCAAGACCGCTTCTGCGTTTCCATCAGACTATGCCGGGTAATGATCGGAGGGGGTTGAGCGGTAGAAGCAGCAGACTCCGATGTACTTCCCAGAACCACGTTGAGACATTCGAACAGCAGCGACTGCCGGATCGGTTTCGTCAGATAGGCGGCGATACCGGCGCGTTGAGCGGCCTTGGCATCGCCACGCTGGCCGACCGATGTCAACAGTACCAGACGTGTCGTGCTGATCGTCTTTTCGGACTTGATCTGCCTTGCTAATTCCAAGCCATCCATTCCCGGCATTTGCATGTCTAAAATGGCTAGATCGAATGGAGTCTGCCGACTGGCCGCGTTACGCAAGCATTCCAGTGCTCGATACCCGTCCTCCACGCTTTCATACCTGACTTCTTGTCCTCGCAGACTCTGTTCAAGTACTCGCCGATTCGTGGCGTGATCGTCCACGATCAAAATTCTACGACCTCGTAGTGCCGCCGGAATCGCCGCGACCGGTTGAACTCCTTCCGGTTGGAGTGAGAACCGTACCGTGAGCCAAAAGACGCTGCCTTCTCCGACCTTGCTGTCCACGCCGATCTGCCCACCCATCATCTCCACGAGCTGCTTGCAGATGGCTAACCCCAGGCCGGTGCCTCCGTATTTCCTTGTGGTGGAGCCGTCGGCTTGGGTGAATGGTCGAAACAGTTTCGCTTGTTGCTCCGGTGAAATTCCGACGCCGGTGTCCGACACTTCGAATCGAATCGTTCGGCCTGACCCATTCGCGCTCGTTGTGGTTCTCCCTTCTGACTCACCCTCGACACGCACAGTGACGACAACTTCGCCTTGTTCCGTAAATTTGATGGCATTGCCGATCAAATTTACCAAGATTTGCCGCAGACGGCCGGGGTCCCCTCGAAGGGCTGTCGGCACACCCGCCTGCACGAGACAGCTCAACTCAAGACCTTTGCCATAGGCGCGCTCACCCAGCAGGCCGATGGTCTCCTCCATGGTCGTGCGCAAGTCGAAATGGAGCTCTTCCAGATCAAGCTTGCCAGCTTCGATTTTAGAGAAATCCAGGATCTCATTGATGATGTTCAATAGATGTTCACTGGAAAGTCGGACGGTCTCCGCGTACTCGCGTTGCTCCGGGGTCAGTGACGTATCCAATAGCAAGCCGGTCATACCGATGACGCCGTTCATCGGCGTCCGGATTTCATGACTCATCGTGGCCAAAAACTGAGACTTCGCGATACTGGCGGCCTCGGCTCGTTCCCTTTCTCTGGAAAGACTAGTCTGCGCCGTTTCATTGAAGCGCCAATAGATGAGGAGTGCTACGGACTGAGCCAGGACGAATCCACCGTGAATGAGTGCCCATGACCAAGGATGGTGTTGGGCTGCTGGGTGGTTGTACACCATCGTGGGCGCGAGTATGCCGATCACCCCATGATCGAGAACGACAGAAACCAGCGCCAGCAAAAAAGGTAACCAGTCCTGATACAGGACGATCACGGCCATGATCACAAAAAAGTGGAAGTGTACTTCAATGATGCCGCCAGACAGGTGAACGAGCAATGCCGAGGCCGATATCAACCCAAAAGTCGTAATACACGCACGCAGCCGGTGATGAAAAGTCCGACTCACCGCGAGAGCAGCGAGGACGACCAACATGATGCCACCGACGAAACCGAGCTGCACGTACTGACCTATCAGGAGTGCAAATAGGGGGATCCCTGCCGCATGCAGCCATAGAAGCCAAACGATACCACGATGGCGTCGTAACCAATCGTCGCTTTGCAGCGAGTACCCTTGTGGAAGTGCATGCCAGAGTTGTCGGATACAGGACAAAGAATTGGATGGTTCAGAATGTGCGCGATGGCTCTCTATACCCACAGTCTTCTATGTCACTTTCGTAAAGGCCTGGTCATGCGGCAGCCAGCGATTCAGAACCGCTGCCAGAGGCTTACTCGTGATTGGCTTACTGATGAAGTCATCCATCCCGATGGCAAGACATCGATCACGATCCTCCTTCATAGCATTGGCCGTCATCGCGATGATCGGCAGGTGTGGCGGCGTGCCGCCGGCCTGTTGAAGACTCGCCTCCTGATTCCTGATCACCCTTGTCGCTTCAAGCCCATCCATTTCCGGCATCTGGATTCCAATACCGTGTGCTGCGTAATAATAGAAGCCGCTGCGCAATCGGCTGACCTACCAATACTAGGCATGTGTCCCAGGGCGGTGCCGAGACACTCGAACAGCAGCGACCGGCGAATCGGTCTCGTCAGGTACGCGTCGAGACCAGCCTCCTGCGCTGCTTGGGCATCTCCACGTTGACCACCCGATGTCAGAAGCACCAGGCGCGTGGCCCTGATCGCCTGATCTGACTTGATCTGCTGGGCTAATTCCAGCCCATTCATGCCAGGCATGTGCAAATCCAAAATGGCTAAATCAAACGGCGCACGACGAGCAACCGCCTGACGCAGACATTGCAAGGCCAGCTCCCCATTCTCGACACTTTGGCACGTGACATCTGCTCCGGTGAGATAGCGCTCAAGAACCCTCCGATTCGTGGCATGATCATCCACGATCAGAATGTTCCGGCCTTTGAGCACCACTTGAGACGGAGGAACCTGCTGGGCACCTTCCGGTTGAAGCTGAAAAGGCACGGTAATCCAAAAAACACTGCCGACACCAACCGTGCTGTCTACACCGATTCGCCCACCAAGCAATTCCACAAGCTTTTTGCAGATGGCCAGTCCGAGACCAGTGCCGCCGTATTTCCTTGTGGTGGACCCGTCTGCTTGCGTGAAGGGTTGAAAGAGTTTGGCCTGTTGTTCTGACGCGATACCGATTCCGGTATCTGACACTTCAATTCGGAACCACTGACGCGGTGGAGTCAAGATTGTCGATGTCGGACGCTCATGCTCTTCTGAAATACTGATCGTCACAATGATTTCGCCCTGTTCAGTAAATTTAATGGCATTCCCGACCAAATTCACCATAATTTGGCGCAGACGACCAGGGTCACCTCGCAGCAGTGTGGGCAGACCTGCTTGCACAAGAGAGGTGAGTTCCAGACTCTTGGCATTGGCCTGTTCTCCAAGGAGACCAAGGGTATCCTCCACCGTCGTGTGAAGGTCGAAGTTGACGTGCTCCAGGTCAAGCTTCCCAGCTTCGATTTTGGAGAAATCAAGGATCTCGTTAATGATATCCAACAGGTGTTCGCCGGACAGCCTGACAGTCTCTGCATATTCGCGCTGCTCCGGGGTTAATGAAGTATCCAGTAGGAGTCCGGCCATGCCGATGACCCCGTTCATCGGGGTTCGGATCTCATGGCTCATTGTGGACAGGAACTCTGCCTTGGCCTTCACAGCCTCTACCGCTTTATCTCTGGCCTCTTCGAGATCCTTGTTCTTTTGTTCCAAATCCTGTGCAGCCTGTGTCAGCTTGACCTCTGCCAACTTGCGCTCCGTAATATCGGTCATCGTGCCCATCATGCGGAAGGGACGACCCTGCTCATCCCATGCCACGACTTTCCCGCGCATCGCAAACCATTTCCATTCGCCGGTCCGGTGGCGGACACGGTGTTCAACCATATAGCCGGCGCTTTCCCCTTCCAGGTGACGGTTCAGTGCCTGCTCGACCCATGGGCGATCGTCCTCATGAACGCGACTTTTCCAATCGAAGACATTGTTCAGGGGAATGTCCTGGTCTTCTAGTCCTAAGAAACGAATCCAACTGGGACTGTAGAACGCCTGCAGTGTCGTGAGGTTCCAGTCCCACAGGCCGTCTGTGGCGACATCGAGTGTGAGCCGGAGGCGGACCTCGCTAGCTTGGAGCGCTTCTTCAGCCTGCTTGCGGGCGGTGATGTCCTCCATAATGCCACGTAGTTTCGTGACCCGTCCATTCTCAATGAGCACGGCTACGAGATCTCGAATCCAGACGGTGCGGCCGTCGGCGGCCAGCATGCGGTATTCGAAGGTGTGTGCGCGATGGTTGCAAACCTCTTCCAGACAGTACTGCGGCGCCCAGTTCCGATCCTCGGGATGCATGTGGTCCACCCAGAAGGTCGGCGAAGAAAGCCATTGGTCGACCGGATAGCCGAGGATGGCCTCGGCTTGCCGGCTCATGAAGGTAAACTGCGTCGTCGAGGCGTCGGCTTCCCACACCATGCCGTTGACCGAATTGATCAGGTCTTTATAGCGGTGCACGATTTGTTCGAGAGCTTCCTGTGTCCGCTTACGTTCGGTGATGTCGCGGACAAAGGCACAGTGAAATTCTTGTCCCTCATAAGCGAGGAAACTGACTCGAATGTCGACCGGCACGAGCCGCCCATCCTTCGCGCGATGGTTGGTTTCGATCGATAGCGTCTTGTTTCGCCGCGTCTCCTCCCAGAAGCCCGGCCACATGGAAGCGGGAAAGTCCGGATTGAGGTCGTGGACCGTCATACAGAGAAGTTCTTCTCTTGAGTAGCCCACCATGAGGCTCGCGGCCTCATTCACATAGAGAATCTTGGCCTGAGGATCGATCCAGTAAACTGCATCGACCGCCTGTTCCATGACAAATTGGCTTTGACGCAACCGCTCCTCCACCAGCTCACGCGCGCAGAACTGACTGAGCTGATCCGCCACGGCTTGGAAGGTGGTCAGAAGCGATGGATCTGTCGGCAAGATCTCGTGATGGAAAAATTCCAGCACTGCGTAAACGTGATCGGCCAATCTGACCGGAAAGGCTGCAGCAGCGTGGAAGCCTGCCTGCTCAGCCAGCGCGGCTCGTGGGAAATTCTGATCGTGAGTGACGTCTGAAATCCACTCCGGTTTCGCGCTCGCCCACACCCGACCAGGAAGCCCAACACCCATGGAAAACGTCATCTCGCGGCTCGCAGTACCATACTCGTTTCTTGCGATGAGAGGCGCAGTCCATACCGAATGACAGCGCAGGTGTTGAGCCGATTCGTCCACGACCCAGAATAGCCCCTCCTCCCACCCCAATGTCTCGCAGACCGGTTTCAGGATTGCCGAAATCGCATTGTCTAATCCGGATACACTGACCAAGATATCGGCAACCTCATGCTGGAGGGTCAGCCGTTGTTCGAGTTGCTTCCGCTCAGTAATATCCGTGTGGCTCCCGATGATACGGAGAGGCGTGCCGTCCTTTGCCCGCGAGAGGATGTGCCCTCGTACAAACGCCCATTTGTATGACCCATCCTTGCACAGGATCCGACAGTCAGTCTCACACCGGAGATTCCCGCCCTGGATCAATCGCTGAAGAGCGGCCTGAGCCTTCGACCGATCATCCGAGTGGATCAGAACACACCATTCGTCGAAGCTGTTTCCAACGTCACCCTCCGCATAGCCGAACAACGCGTTCCACTCATTTGAGCGCACCACCCTGTTCGCGGTAACATCCCATTCCCAGACACCAATACCAATATCTTTAAGAGCGAGTGCCCAGTACTCGTTATTGAGACGTAACGTCCGTTCAGCTGCTGTGTCAGCGTTTGAATCAGTCATGAGGACACCGGATGTGGTAGGAAACGCTCACTATATTGTTGGCGGTCTTCCGAGGAGTGTTGAAACAGGCAGGAGCGGTCTCGATTCCGGAATGAGTCTGCGCTCATGCGTCGCTCCCTGGATCCTCTGCCTGGCGATGCTGAGCCTTATCCGACTCACACCGACCGGCAGAGACCTGAGCGGCACAGAATTGGCCAAACATACCATCGCCTGTCTTTCAGACTCGATGGTGCTCTTCTCTGCTCCGTCGTTATATCGGTAGGCGAACTACAGATCTTGAGAAAATGTAGCAGGGAGGGTCCTGCAGCTCTCCCAAAAGACACCCATCGTGCAGCAGTCTTCGCCGACGCCCCTATCCATATGGTCACCTTCGATCACAAGAGCGATCGGTCGTATACCAGGTAGGACTTCCTAGCGGGTCAGTTTACGGTATCGAATCCGATGCGGTTGATCGGCATCTTTACCCAAGCGCCTCTTCCGATCCGCTTCGTAGTCGCTGTAATTGCCTTCGAACCAGACCACCTTACTGTCGCCTTCAAAGGCAAGAATGTGGGTGGCGAGGCGGTCGAGGAACCAGCGGTCGTGGCTGCTGATGACGGCGCAGCCGGCGAAATTCTCCAGCCCTTCCTCAAGCGCGCGCAAGGTATTCACGTCCAGATCGTTCGTCGGTTCGTCGAGGATAATCAGATTTGCGCCTTCTTTCAGCATGCGCGCGAGATGGACCCGATTGCGCTCTCCACCTGAAAGATCCTTGACCTTCTTCTGCTGATCCGTCCCGGCGAAGTTGAAGCGGGCGCAGTAGCCGCGGGCATTGACCTCCGCCTTCCCGAGCTTGATTGTGTCCTGACCCTCCGAAATGATCTCATACACGGACTTGTTCCCGTCCAAGCTCCGATCTTGATCTACATAGCCGAGTTTGACCGTCTCACCGATCTTGATCGATCCGGCATCCGGCTTTTCCTTGCCGATAATCATCTTGAACATCGTCGTCTTGCCCGCGCCGTTCGGCCCGACCACCCCGACGATGCCGCCCTTGGGCAGGTTGAAATTGACCTTCTCGTAGAGCACATTGTCGCCGAAGGCTTTGCTGATGCCGTTGGCTTCAATGACGACATCGCCGAGCCGAGGTCCGGGCGGAATATAGATCTCCAAATCATCCGCCACCTGGTCCTGCTTCTGATTGACCAGTTCTTCATAGCGATTCAACCGCGCCTTACCCTTGGATTGTCGCGCCTTCGGCGACATCCGGATCCATTCCAACTCGTGTTCGAGGGTTTTCTTGCGCTTGGACTCCGCCTTTTCCTCTTTCTCCAGTCGGTCCTTCTTCTGCTCCAACCAAGAGGTGTAATTTCCTTGGAACGGAATCCCATGGCCTCGATCCAACTCCAGAATCCACCCGGCCACATTGTCCAGAAAATACCGGTCGTGGGTCACAGCAATGACCGTACCCTTGTACTGTTGCAGATGCTGTTCGAGCCACTGCACGGATTCCGCATCCAAATGGTTTGTCGGCTCGTCGAGTAACAGAATATCCGGCTCTTGGATCATCAAGCGGCAGAGCGCCACTCGACGCTTTCAGCCGTTGGCGGCTTCGATCTTCTCTTGCAGTTGGGCTTGCTTGTCGATCAGCTTTTCCATCTCATCGGGACCGACGTCGCCCATCTTATTGCTGACGGCTTCGTACTCATGCATCAGCGCGACCAGTTCGGCTTTCCCCTCTTCGACCACTTCCTTGACCGTCTTGTTCTGGTCCAGCTGGGGTTCCTGCTCCAGCAAGCCGACGCTGTAGCCTTTGGATCTCGTGATCTCGCCCGTATAGTTCGGATCGACACCCGCAATGATCTTGAGGAGCGAGCTCTTGCCTGAACCATTCAGACCCAGAACACCGATCTTCGCGCCGTAGTAGAAGCCAAGGTAGATCTCCCGCAGTACCTGCCGCTTCGGTGGATAGACCTTCCCGACATTGACCAGTGAAAAAATAACCTGCTTATCGTTCGTTGCCATACGTTCCCCTATCTCACTAGTGATGTGCTGCTGAATTGAACCGAACCACTTCTATTCTATTTCTATTCCATCTATGAATTGATGCAAGAGCCGCCTACAGCGAATGCAGGACTGGGAGTCCGGCGTTCGCCTGAGCGGCCAGGCCGGCCAAGCCGGCTCTGACCTCTGATTCGGTGCGCACAGGACTGGCAAATGCCACACGCCCGCCCTGCATCCGGCCAGGAGTGGTCAACCGAAGATGAAACCCGAGCCGATCCAGTGCCGTCACCGTTGACTGTTGCGCGTCCGCCTGGCCTAACGCACGGGCCAACAGCAACAACGTCTCTGCGTGCTCGGTATTGAGCTCGCGAATCAGGTTTGAGGCTTCGTCCGCAAGCGGGTCCACGGATGCCGCCACGTAGTCAGCCGGTATCACCCAGCCCATAGCCCCGAACCCTCCGACAAAGTACATCTCCGTGATGGCCATGCGGAAGAAACCGAAATCTTGATAGTCCACCCAGTAGGACGCATTGGCATGGCGGTCCAGGTAGCATGCGCGAACCTCGGCGTTCTCCTCCTTCGGCACCTTGGTCACAGAGCCCATCAACGTCACCCTGGCCGCCCCAAGTGGATCGACCCTGCTCTCAGGCGGAGTCACCAGTAAGCTGGCACGTGGATCGCCCAGGAGGTTTTGCGTGTGCATCGCCATCGTGCTGATCAGAAAGACCGGTTGCCCCTGAGCATCCAATCCGTAAGGCATCACCGACCCGAAGGGCCAGCCTGGCTGCTTGCGTGAGAGCGTGGAAAGACTGCCGGTCTGCTGCAAGTACACCAGCGTCTTGGCCCGCTCAGCATGGGATGGTTCAGGAACCTCAGGACCGTCTGAATCCGGCCCGCTGTTATGTTGTCGTGATGAGGACATGGCTGATCTCTTATCCGAGCAAGGAACCGAGAGATACCTTACTCTGGATCTGTCGAAGATTTCCACTCAGGGAGAAGTGGTGCAGGGAGTGGCGTTGCGCGCAGGCCTTTCCTTGTCGGTCTACACAGTTTCGTGTACCGTGTCTGTTCGTAAGAACTGGGCTCCTCGTAACTCAATAGGTAGGGAACGAAGAGTGCCGAGCACGAGTCAAAGTTAGCTTTGTACCAACTTTGAGACAGTTGGATCTTGCCAGGTAGGAGTTTGCCAAAGAAAATGCTCTTTCAGTTCTGAATTAATGTATCCTGTCGGCGTAGGAGTCCGCATTGTAGGCACAGGGCTGATCCCAGGCACTGATATGAAAAGCATCGCCCTCGGCGACTCCGAGATTCGATCAGTTCTTCGGGCACGGCTTTCCCAAAAACATGGCCAACAGTCGCGTATAGTCATCATTGAGGAACTCGGGCTCTGCCGTGGGCAGGTAAGAGTCGACCTTTCAGTCGTCAACGGTCTGCTGCATGGATATGAAATCAAGTCTGATCGGGATAGTTTTCGTCGGTTACGCGGGCAGGTGGAACTCTATGGGAAGGTGTTAGATCGAGCAACCCTGGTGGTGGGTGAGCGCCATTTGGATGAAGCACTTGATAACGTGCCAGAATGGTGGGGAATCTTACTCGCTCATCAATCGGCCAAGGGACTGCAGCTCAAAACCATGCGTTCACCACGCAGTAATCCTAAGAAAGATCCTCGCGCCTTGGTAGAGTTGTTGTGGCTCGATGATGCTCTAGCATTGCTGGAGAAACGTGATGCCGCACGAGGCTTTCGGGGAAAAGCTCGGTGGATTGTTTGGGATCGAGTCTGCGAAATTTGCAGTCTCAACGAGATCGCAAGAGCTGTGAGAATACAACTCAAGGCCAGGGCAAAGAAGCGAGTGCCTGTGTAACCACTGAAAGATGATGGATAGTCCCCAGTTGGCGCCATACCCCAGCTGATCCAAACCTCGAAGCTCCATCTGCCGCCGCCTTCATCGCATGACAACCGTTGCAGTGATCTGATCCGCAAAAACTTGACTGGAAATTCCTATAAACAAGTTTACGAGCCAGAGCAGGAAACTGCTCGCCAGCGCGAATAGCTTTAGTGCTCTCGCCCTTTATCAACAACCACTCATTTTCCAGGGTGTATCGAATAGCGGCAGATACCGGCATTATCCGAGGGTCAAATCCCTCAACACCTGCCGGATGCTGAATCACGCAGTCACTAAAAGTCGGAAGGCGAGGAATATTATTTCGCTCATGGTAAAGGTGTCGCTTCCATGCCAGCCAATCACCTCGCTCAGCAAGAGCATGTGAATTCTTGCCGACTCCTCTCATGCTCTTAGGAAAAGCGCAGGCCGAAATTGTGAACGTGCGCCACCCTTGATGATCAGGAACTTCAGCCATAAAGGCTTCGGCAAAAGCTGCGATGCCTTCGATGATAAGATCTTCGACAGCACCAAGGTCGACAATGAGATCCACCTTTCCCGGTGTGAGCCTGTGCTGGCTCAAGAAAGCATTAACTTTTGAGGCAAGGTCTCCTCGCTCAAACTCATCCCTTGTTAATCGTAATGCGATTCCGTTTATTTGGCGGTCAAGAGCTGGTGCTACGTCCGCTCTTCGAGATATTCCCGTTACTGGAGTGAAAGTAATGCCAGCGTCTGAGGCTCGCTGGAACGCAGCAACAGCACCTGCCTGTCCGTCCGGTGCAAGTTCACGCGCGTCAAGAAAACATCTAGAATAGGGTCTGACGCTTTCCGCAAGATTCGTGAAGGATGTTTCTAGATGAGCACTTAAAGTCTTGTGCTTCCTCTCAACAATCTCTAAAAATGGAATAATTCGTGATTGGAGGACCGGGGAGAGACGTAGGAGCGCCGCCTTTTCTCCACGCTTAGCTTTGAGCACTGGCACATAATGATCTGGCCCAAAATTCATGGCCTAACCTCGGAGATTCCAGAGTTGGAGTGGCGCGAGTTTGGCCTTAACGTCCCTAAAGTAGGAACCAATGGCATCCGATGGACTTGGGTTGCTTTGAGAAAAACAGACTGCAACCATCTGATCCACCGCGATTAGAGGAGCAACTCTCTGACGCATTTTTTCTTCGCCGATTATGTCACAAAGTGCTAACAAAACTGCTTCCATTGTCACTACACGTGCCTCAATCGCTGGAACGAATTCACCGATACCTTTGAGCGCATTAAGGGCCCGTTTGTCGCCACACAAGAACGGCTGCGCATGTTCCGCAGCTACCGCAAAGATCTGGGCTTCCCCCGGGTCAATAGCTTCAATCCCTGTCAGCTTCTCAAGCCAGGCAACACTGGGATCCGGTATCACAGGCATTGCGTTAGCAACAGGGATTAATGCGTCACATGCAGATGCTCCGAACAGATTTCGAAGACGGCCTTTCCTTAACATGAACGGAAGGGCGTATAGCCTTCCACACTCCCGCAACCTCGCGCCAAAAATCTGTGCTGCGTCCTGAAGTAAGCTAGCGATTCCAAGCTTGCAGAACGCATCAGTATCAAACAGTAGCTTCATGACGCTCAGGCTCGCCATAAACACAGCGGAGCAGTGCGCGGTCAGTCTCTGTTGCAGCTGTCAAATCAACATGTTGGTCGAACAATTCCCGCAATTGTTTCCGTGCACCAACGTGCCGATAGAGAGCCTTTACTGCCAATGTAGCGGTTTGGTAATTCGCAGAACTGGGAGCATGGCGAGCCCACGCGAAGATTAACGTACTGGCGTTGGCACCAGTGCTGCGTTCAAGCTCAGCGGCTCGCCTGGCAAGATCTTTAGGGGTCGCGCCATCAATGTCCGGCGTGGTATCGCTACCCACTAAAACTCTCCTGGCATATTGATCAGCTCGACGCTCAATAAGATCGTTGTCTTGAATCTCCTCTTCCTCATCAACAACTGGCTGATCAGGAGCACAATCACCTACGGCTACATGTCCTGCCTCGTGCGACACAACAAATGCGAGCCGACCAGGCTCATCATGCTTATGACCGAGCAAAATAACTGGGCGATCCTCGACGATTCCGACCATTCCCTGGAAGTTCGGAGTTGGAAGTACGTCAAGCGGTATGACAGGAATTCCTCGGTGCCAGAGATCCCGAGCGACATCCTTCATAGTTACCGAAGGGCCGGTGTGCAAGATCGAATTCCGCCAAGCTAGGCCGTCAGGAGGTGGGATGGTTGCATTTGGAACAGTGTATCGCAGACTTCGAACGACGGCTGCCCCAATCCGCATAGCCGAATGGATCGCAGGCCCAAGCCTGTCACGATCAATATTCTTTACCCTTCTCAACTGCGCCCTGGGATAGACAGGCGCAGCCAGCCTAATACTCGGATCTTTGATCTGGGCTAGAGACTGACCAAGGAATCGTGCAACTCGAATCTCAATGTCTTGCAGAAGCCTGGAATCTTCTCGGTAACTATCGTCCCACCAATCTGGCAGAATGGCCGAACGCAAGAATTCGTTTGTGAAACCAGCTTTGGACAACCGGCTGATAAGGGTCTTAAAGGTATGCCTCGTCAGATATCGCTCCGCTTATCTGTTATTTATTTGTCGCTCAAAACTGAAGCCTGTTTTTCTAGCAGGAGATATAGTAGCATTCTGACCAATATCACACCATCCCTCGCAGATGGTATACGTCACATTCACTTCTGATCGATGCTCTACCATCTAATTAACTGGAAGTTCCCCGTCTGTGAAGATGGGGGTGAGAGCAAAGGTCCTGCCAAGCAGGATGGGCCCTGCTCGTAATCATATGTTGACGCCAATGAGCATAGAGCATCTCAGATCCAGACAGCCTGATTACTGACTTTCAAACAGATATTGCGAGGTGGAACCATGAAAACCGTCATCCTTGATGTTCGCTCCCCATCCGGTGCAATGGCTGACTTTCCACAAGCGTGGAAGTCCCGAAAAGCACAACGGTCAGCGCGGATCAGCTTCACCACTCCCGAGCTGCTGTGGCAAGTGCTCACGGCCAAGCGTTGGGAACTGCTCAAGGCGCTATGCGGAGTCGGACCAATCTCTATTCGCGAGGCTGCCCGTCGAGTGCGCCGAGATGTGAAAGCCGTACATGGTGATATCACAGCCCTCCTCTCGGCCGGGCTCCTTATCCGTGCCCAAGGGGGCGGAGTTGAGTTTCCCTTTGAGGCCGTCAAAGTCGAGTTTGTGCTCCAGGCTGCCTAAGAACCACACCAGATCGAGTACGGTTTAAATTCCTAGCTCTTCCGACAACCGCACTTCGGATTCATCGATGATTTCTTCCAAGCAGGTAAAACAAGAGAAGGGAAACCGATCGACGGGAATGGCGCAGACCTCACCCACCGGCGATTCGTCCAGGGCAGGACCGCCGCATTCTTTGTGGATGAGAACAAGCATCACGCCTCCCTCATGACCAATCGGCGAAAGTGCTCCAGATGTTCGGGACTACTCAACCGATGGTCGCCTGGAATCAGTCTGAGATCAAGTGGAAAACTGGGATCGCGACGAAGCAGTTCATCGGCGAACCACCGGCTTCCATCCGGAGAAATGACAATATCCTGCTCCCCATGAAGAATCGTCGTCTTGACGCGACGAGTGATGTCACATGTCTTGGCCCAGTACTGTTCGCTTTCCTCTACCCACGTCCAGGACAAAGGCCAATCCCTATGTACTGGATCATCGTCCCACGGCATCCATCCGGCGGTATGCCAGTCATGGAGCCGTTCCTTGGAAATGGTCTTGGCCCGTTCACCCATCATGTTGAACGCCGGCGCGATCAAAAGCAGTTCTTCTACAATTGAGAATTCCTGCGCGACCAACCAGGCAATCCAACTGCCGAGCGAATTGCCCACGATGGTGACGGGCGGCCCGGCCTCCATAGATTTCGACACTGTCCGCGCGTCGGCAATCCAATCGGAGAGGGTGTAATCGGTGAACTGGCCCTCGGATTCTCCGAACCCGCGCACGTCGTAACAACAGAACCCCCAGCCCTTCTCCTGACACCACTGCGCCAGCGCCTTACTCTTATTGCCCCAGCGCTTGGACAGAAACCCCGTGATGAAGAGAATCTGCCGGGTTGCCCCATCAGCACGATCACCTTTGACCCGTTTCCCGTCTGCACCAATCAGCTCGAAAGGCTGCATGTTCATCCTCCGAGTCTCTTTGTGATGAACGGCCCCAGTCGCCGCAACACCGCCTCCGGAATCGCATGCCCGCCACGGAAGCTGTGCCACTCCACGGCGAGGCCCGCTTGCGTCAGCGCATCACGGAGACGCTCGGCTCCGATGTTCGGAAGAACGTCGTCTTGCGTGCCGTGACTTTGGAAGACCGGCAGGCCTTTACGTCTCGGCATAAGAGGCCCCCAGACCGCCTGCGCCACGAGGTTACCGGAGAGTTGAACCAGGCCAGCAACTGGATAGTCGGTATGCAAGACGGCATCACAGGTGAGCATCGCCCCCTGTGAGAACCCGCCGATCACGGTTTTCTTGTAATCAATCGGGAGCTGGCTCGGGAGTTCTTTGAGAAACGTCACCATGCGTTCACGCGCCAGAGCCAGACCCTGGGGAACTTCAATGGATAAATCACGAATGCGACCAGCTTCGCGATCGGCCTGGATGCGGGCGAAGTCGATGATCCACCAGGCGCGCGAATCGCCGAACCCCATGTTGAGCGAAAGCGGCGCTTCCGGAAAAAGCCAGCGGGTTTTTCCAGGAACTTGGATCACGTCGGCGAGCGGCACCAAATCGTCCCCCGGCGCGCCAAATCCGTGGAGCAGCATGACGAGAGGACCGTCACCGCCACCGTGGCCATCCGAGCCGCCGACAAGTCGGACCTTTAATCCACCTACTGACACTTGACGCATTCAGCCCCCTAACGGAGATAGAGATATTGAAGCAGCGCCACCTCTTCCGCAGCACGATACAGGAGGAGCGCCGCACCCATAGCCAGCAGCGCATTCACCACCCACCCCGCAATAAACATGAGCGGGAAATGCCAATCGTCGAAATATTCGTTGCGGGCGAGGATCATGAACAGCAACACAAGAAAGGGATACCGCACCATCCGATTGACGACTTCCGTCCGCTGCGCGATCAGTTCGATCCTCATCAATTCCTGAGCATGAACGACCTGCTTGTCGGATAAGAGGGGGAGCCGCGACGCCAAGATATACGACCAAGAGCCTCCCGCCTTCGCCAGTAGACCAATCCACCTGCGACACAGGAGAACGGCATCCAATACGAATACATTGAGGGCCACCAGACTGATGTTACTCGCCAGCGCCAAGATAAGATCTAGACGGCAACTCAACTCCCCTCGACAGGGACCGGTCAGATCTTCGGCACCCATCACTTTCCAGAGCAAGAAGAAGGCGCCAACGTAGACGCCCACCAACAGCAGCAGGCGGGGGAGGCGGTGCTGTCCCGACCCGGCTTCCCGATATTGACGCCACAATGTCCCGACCGATTCATCGTTGTTCGAGCGGTGAGGCGATAAGACCCACAAGGCGGAATCCAGATAGTGTCGCCACCCACTGGCTTGAGGTTTGTCCGCCGATCCACTTAATCCATACCGAGCTTCCAGCGCGGTCATATTCTGCTGGAGATCATGCCAGGCCTTGGCCATGAAGAGCAGCGCCAGCATGGTCGCGAGGCCCCGCAGTAACTCGGTCGGCCACACACTGACGCCTTCGAACCAGTAAAACGGCTCCCCTGCATCGTGATGCTGCAACACCCATCCAAGGACCCACTGATCGATGAGAACGGCGAGAACAGCCGCCCCTGCCGCGCCGAACACAACGGCAGAGAGATGTGCCATCAGCCAGCGGTTGATGGTTGGCTTGGTCCAGCCGATGACCAGCATGGTGAGATAGATCAAGCCAGCCGTACCATAGACGACACCGGATCCCGGGCGCCGACCGTCCGTTTGCGGATCGTCGTTCGAGAGATCAACACGAGGAGGATGCAATGTATAGCCTTCGGTGATGGAACCCACCGAGAGATCCACTCCCCCATGGCGGCCAACCTCAAACAACCGGGGTCGCTCCCGATTGTTGAACCATACATGATCGGGAAGGCGGTTGGCTTTATAGCCGCAAGGCGAGACGAGCGGGCCGCTCGCCTCAGTGAGCGGGCCGCCAACAGGTGGGCAGACCGTCAACGGTTGAACGTACCCGATGGCTTGGAGCGTGGCCAGATACACCGATGTTTGGTAACTACTACGGAACGGTGGGACGTCGCGTTGGAGATCCTGATACAGCTCCAGCCCGTAGTGCGAAGCGATCACGAGATTCCGCGTCGACTGGTAATCCTCGGCAAAAATCAGCCGACCATCAAGATCGGTGGTAAAAAATATCACGCCGGGGAAGCGCTCCCGCATCGCTTGCAGAATCAGCAGCGCATCGTACGCATCGCTGCCGAGAATGCCGATGGCGGCCGGCGGCTG
>JACRQB010000289.1 GCA_016222925.1 Nitrospirota bacterium
AGTTGGTCGAGACTCTGGTTGGCCGCGATGTCCTCCATCACTTGTTCCGCGCCGGCCGGGTTGGCGATTTCGTCATAGGCTCGGTTCAAGCAGGCAAGCAGAGCGACGCTGGTGGTCAAGATCGGCTTAATCGGTTTGCCCAACAGTAATCGAAGATCGTCCAGCGCGACGGTTTCCAGAGGATCGGTCGATGCGGTCAGAATGGCCCCTTCTTCGTATCGAAGCGGCAAGACTCGATAGCGTCGACAAAACGCGATGGGGATCTTTTTGATCAGCTCGTGATCCACATGGGTGGTGTCGAGCTGAGGCACCCAGGACATCTCAAATTGTTGGGCGAGCGCCTCCAGCACCTGCTCTTCCCTCAGGAGGCGCAGATGCAGCAGCACTTCTCCCAGCAGGCCGCCTTTTTCGTGCTGGTAGGCTAAGGCCTCCTCGAGTTTTGAGTCCAAGAGATTGAACTTTTCCCCGAGAATACGTCCTAAGAGAGGGCGACGAACGCTAAGAATGGACTGATCGTTGTCGAGCTGTTCGGACAATTTACCCTGACCTCTCCTGCCTGGAGACACGCGCCATTAGTGGTCGTTTCTCCATTCCGCTACTATCTCGGTCGTAAAGATACTCTCCCGTCCGACGGCCTGGCAAGGACAGCTCGCATTCCTTGTGTACTAATGAAGGCGTTGAGGAGTACCAGTTGACAGGAATACGAAGGGGAAGCGCGCTGACGGTCGTGTCAGCGAAGCTCGTACGTAATCGTCGAGCGCTGATTATTTCGGAGCATGTCGAGCTTGACGATCTGCTCATTCTTCAGTTGTTGCAATAAATTCAACATGGTACTGGGATCGCGAATATCGACTCCGTTGACGCGCTGCAGGACATCTCCCGTCTGAACCCCGATTTTTTCATAGAAACTGGTCGGCGCGATATAGTCCAGGCGAAACCCGTTGACGCTTCCGTTCACCATATGTGGTGCAGCTCTGGCTTGGGATAAAAGTTTCGGCAGATCGCTCATGGCCTGCTCCACTTCACGGCGGTCGACGACTTTGCGGAGCGGAACGCCGGAGGTCGGTTGCTGAACGGCAGACGGCGCGGTACCAGCAGAACCGCCTGGAACCGGTGGGTGCTCCAACAGCGCCAGCTCCAATAGCTCCTCTAGGTCGCCTTGGCGGACCAGGATTCCATTCCGCCGAATCTCACTCACCTCTCCCAGATCGAGGACCTGATCATGGACGCGATACAACATCTGTTGTTTGGAGGCCAGCTCCTCGACGATCGCGAAGACACCGCGCTGATCGCCAAACACGATACCGAGCAAGCGCATCCTAGCCGCCAAGCCCAGAGACGCTCGAACTGGGGCGCCGGAGGGTCCTCGACCGGTCGCATTCGTGACTCCACTCTGCGGCGCGGCGGGGAGGACGAATAGGCCGCTGGAGCGCACATCCTCCACTGCCTGGGTCGGTGAATAGGAAGCGAGCAACGAGGAGCCGGTCGATCGATTGTCGACGGATCCCGTCGAATGTGTCGGGATCACGTACAACGCATCGGCGACAAAGGCATTGATGGAGTGGGCAATTAGGAGACCACTTCCGACCAGACAGAGGAAGAGGCCGATGCGGCGCATATGTTGATGAGAGATTGGTGGCACGATATTTTCTCTAGTTCTACCTGCCTCATGCTACATGGCTCATATTGGTGGTCGCAAGAATTTTTTAGCAACCTCTTTTAGGTCATGGGTAGACAAGTAGACCGAAGCACGCAATAATCCTCTCCTCTAAGGAGGGTCTCCGCGTGAAGAAAGCCTTGATTACTGGGATTACCGGGCAAGATGGGTCGTATCTTGCTGAGTTCTTGCTTGAGAAGGGCTACGACGTCTACGGCATCATCCGCCGGTCCAGCTCCTTCAACACGGGTCGCATTGATCCCATCTATGAAGATCCGCATGTTCCGCATCGACGCCTGCACTTGGTCTATGGCGACCTGAACGACGCCAGTTCCCTCAATCGAATCTTGAGGACCGTCCAGCCGGATGAAATCTATAATCTCGGCGCCCAGAGCCATGTGCGGGTCAGCTTCGATATTCCGGAATACACCGGAGAGATCACCGGATTAGGCACCATCCGCCTGCTGGAGGCGATTCGCGAGTCAGGATTGAAACCTAAGTTTTACCAAGCCTCGTCCAGTGAAATGTTCGGCAAAGTCCTGGAGGTGCCACAGAAGGAAACGACGCCGTTCTACCCCAGAAGTCCGTATGGGGCGGCCAAGGTGTATGCGTACTGGATTACGGTGAACTATCGGGAGGCGTACGATCTGTTTGCCTGCAACGGCATTCTGTTCAATCATGAATCGCCGCGTCGAGGAGAAACCTTTGTGACGAGGAAAATTACGAAAGCGGCGGCCAGGATCAAGCTTGGCATTCAACACGATCTGTTTTTGGGCAATCTCGATGCCAAGCGCGACTGGGGGTTTGCGGGGGACTATGTCGAAGCCATGTGGATGATGTTACAAGCCCCGACGCCGGATGACTACGTCATCGCGACTGGTGAAACCCACACCGTCAAAGAGATGTTGGCGCTGGCCTTCGATCGGCTGCAACTGGACTGGACGAAACACGTGAAGATCGATGCCACGTACTACCGCCCGACCGAAGTCGATCTGCTCATCGGAGACGCTAGGAAGGCCAAGCAACAGCTTGGTTGGCAACCGAAAGTACGTTTTGAAGAGCTGATTGCCATGATGGTGGATGCGGATTTGGCAGCAGAAAAAGAGAAATTGGATGGAACGAGGAAGAGGGGCTGAGGCTTGAGGCTAAGGCCGAGGCTAAGGGGATCGAAGAGGGGAAGAGACAGGTCGAGGCTGAGGATTTTCCGGCAGGCTGCACCCTAATTCAACCTTAATCTCTGCTTAATCCTTAACCCTAGCCTTTCCCGGAGGTGAACCAGTGTATAACTCGTTCGAGGACATGCCGGTCTGGCAGAAGTCGATGGATATGGCCCAGAAGGTGTTCTCACTCACAGACGCACTTCCACGGAAAGAAGATTATGGATTGACCTCCCAGGTCAGGCGCGCTGCACTTTCAGTTTCCGGAAATCTGGCCGAAGGATTCGGTCGCCACCATACAAAGGATAAACTGAACTTCTACTATGCGTCCCGTGGATCACTGACTGAAACGAAAAGCCATATCCTTTATGGACAAGCCGTGGGGTATTTCAAGCCCACAGAGTCTGGAAACGTCATTCGGCTGGCCGACGAGATCTGGAAAGAACTTAATGCATTGATTCATTCACTTCGTCGAACTACTCAACCTTAACCTCAGCCTAGGCGCTACTATGAACTTCTTCTGGACAGAAAAACGCGTGGTCGTAACCGGGGGCGCCGGCTTTCTCGGTTCGTTCGTCGTCGAGCAGTTGCGTGCGAAAGGGTGCCGCCAGATCGTGGTCCCACGAAGCCAGGACTATGATCTGGTGCAGATGGAGGCCGTGCAACAACTCTATGGCGATGCGAACCCC
>JACRQB010000068.1 GCA_016222925.1 Nitrospirota bacterium
CGTCGGAGCCAATCCGGTACCTCCATTTCGGTCTTGGCGACATCCGGGACGGGAGAAGGTGCGCTCTATCAGTCATTTTTTTATCCCAGCACGGCAGAGCCGGCAACCAACGCGGATGTCCGATGGACTGGATTTACGCAGGGACTCTGGGTGGATAAGTTCGGAAATATCCGAGAAGATACGCTGGAGGATAACAAGCTCACGTTGGCGGACGACTATATCGTGAAGACGATTATCGATCCGACGACCGGCGATGTCGGCGTACAACGGTTTCTGGATAGCGATGCTGACGGGAAAGCCGACAATCCGACGGCGCCTCTTCCGACTATTCCGTTGAGAGAAGTGAAGGGGATCTGGGAGGCTGGCAAGCAACTCGCCAAGCTAGACCACGCGAGTCGTCGAATCTTAACCTGGGTCGATGCCAACAATGATGGAGTGGTTGACTCGGGGAAAGATACGAAAGGCCAAACGGACGGGACTCATACGGCGGCGTCGGGAGAAGTGATCCCATTCACGACGGCAAGCGCGGCCTTGTTGAAGGAGTATCTCAGGGCCGATGCCGATGCACCGACCACCAATCCGTTTAAATCAACCGATATCATCCAGTTCATTCGCGGTTGCTATGACACCAGCGCTGGTGGGCCTTGTCCAAGGTCGGCTCAGCTCCGTGATCGCCGGTTAACCGTGCCGGGAGTGGGGCTGGCTGTGTGGAAATTCGGCGACCCCGTGCATTCCACACCGACGATCGTCTCCCAGCCGAGGGAATCGTACGACTTTATCTACGGCGATCCAGGCTACTTGAATTTCTTTAAGCGATGGAAGAACCGAAGGCATGTCGCCTATGTGGGAGCGAATGATGGGATGCTCCATGCATTTAATGGGGGATTTTATAACCGAGGCGACGATACCGCTACGTCCGGGGTGGTGGAACATGGATGGTTCTCCAATACCCCAACGAGTGATGGGCGGGGACAAGAGCTCGGCGATGAACTCTGGGGCCTTATCCCCTATCAACTCTTGCCGCATCTTCGCTGGTTGGCGCAGGCCGACTATACGCACGTGTACTATGTGGATCTCAAACCGAAAGTGACGGACGTTCGTATCTTCACTCCCGAGCCGGCCTGCAGTAATCCAGTGGCTGCGGGCTGTATCCACCCGAACGGATGGGGCACGATTCTCATCGGGGGATTTCGTATGGGTGGGAGCTGTGGGGCTTGTGGCGCAGGTGGTGCTGCTCCCATGACGGTGAGTATCGGAGGAACCAACCGAACGTTCTACACCGCCTATTTTGCCCTCGATATTACGGATCCTGATGCGGAACCTAAGCTCCTCTGGTCGGATATGAGGGCCAGATTGGGCAGACAGGGAAATTCTATGCGGTTGATATCAAGGTCGGCCCCAAGACGGGCACAGGGGTCAGTGCATCCAATGTGTTCAAGACGTTTCCGATAAAGAGTGCTTCAGGAGGGGATCTCAATACCTTCGTCGGCGATTTGGTCAGCGTGGATCGTGACTTGGATTATCGTGCCGATGCGATCTATGGCGGGTCAGTGATCCACGACAACAGTCTTCCCTGGAGAGGGCGGATGTACCGGTTGACCGCCGGTGGATGTCTCACGGCCCCCTGTTCGTCTTCGACGTGGGGATATGATTTGTCAGGAAGCCGCGTGCCTACCGAGGTGTTGGATAACTTTTCACCCTATCCGTCAGGGACCGCAATAGAAGCCGGGCCCATAGTGGCCGCTCCTGGCCTTGCGGTCGACGATGCAAACAACTTGTGGCTCTTTTTTGGGACTGGGCGATTCTTCGGTAATTCCGACAAGACCAACTCCGAATCACAACGGTTGTATGGCATCAAAGATTCGGTACTGAGTTATAGTTGTACAGAGGGGAGCATAGACGGTTGTAAGGCGACCAGCCTTGTGAATGTCTCCGACGTTGCAGTATGTGTCGTCTGTGCAACAGGGACGAATCAAGTGACTTCGACAGCGCTTTCAGGAGTTGAAAAGGTTGAAGGAACGGATCCAACCACGACCTTGCAAGGTCTGGTGCAAAGCAAGAACGGTTGGTTTACCAATCTCACGGCCACACGGGAGAGGTCGATTACCTCGCCGACCGTACTCGGTGGGATC
>JACRQB010000069.1 GCA_016222925.1 Nitrospirota bacterium
CGAGACGCCGATTCCTGAACAGAGGACCAAGACGAGAGGGGCGAAGGTTTTCATAGGTGGATTCCTTTTGAGGCTAGTGTTGCTTTGAAAACCATAGCAAAAGACGCTGTATTGTCAAGAATTTGAGCTGGATTTGGTAGGAGTTTGACGGGCCGTTCTTTCTAGTGCTAACGTAAGACCTTGTCATTCTTTATCTGACCGGGGCCTGGTGACTGACCGATGAATGGTAGTGAAAAAGAGGGTCAGCGTCTTTCCGGGGGTTTCCGCCAGAAGGAGCGAATCGATACACAAATCCATCGGCGACGAACGGTCAAAGTGTTTTCTCCTCTGGAATCTGAATGGGAAATTTCCCAGACTGGCCCATCTTCTTGTGGAGTGATGAGCAAAGCGAAAGAAATCCGGCATTTGGTGTCTGATCGTGAGTTGCCACAAGAATGTAACCGTTCAGCCTAACTCTCCGCTGCCAGACCGCCTTCCCTAGGGCTTTCGGGTCCGCCTGAATTAGGTCCTTTGTTCGCTTGCTATCCCCGAGACAGGGGCACTAAGATTTCACCCGTCTATCTATAATATCCTTTTTAGGTCAATGCCTTGTGAGAGAATAGCTAAATGGCCGAGACCGAAGTTCTTCTTGATTACCTGACGAAGTTTTTTCCGATCTTTCTCTTTATCTTGGTAGCCTTGGCCTTCGGGGTGGCGACCTTACTCATCAGTTATTTTGTGCAGCCCCGGTATCCGGAGCCAGAAAAGTTATCGACCTACGAATGTGGAGCTGAACCATTTTCCGACGCCCGTATGCCATTTCCTGTCCGGTATTACATTTTTGCCATGTTGTTTGTCATCTTCGACATTGAAGTGATCTTTCTCTACCCGTGGGCGGTCGTCTTCACCAAGATTGGGGTAATTGGGCTGATTGAAATGATGATTTTTATAGGCTTGTTCATCGTGGCCTACGTCTACGCCTGGCGAAAAGGCGCACTGGAGTGGGACTGAGGGTTATATGGGACTGATCCATCTGGGACGGCATGAGAAAGACGCGGCTCCGGACGTCATTACGGGGTCTCTGGAAAAAGCCGTGAATTGGGCGAGGAAAGGTTCTCTCTGGCCGATGACCTTTGGGCTCGCTTGCTGCGCCATCGAGATGATGGCAGCTGTTTCTTCCCGGTACGACATGGATCGGTTCGGGGCAGGCGTGTTTCGTGGCTCGCCGCGGCAGTCAGATTTGATGATCGTCGCTGGAACCGTGTGCCGACGTATGGCACCGGTGATTCGAAAGATTTATGACCAAATGCCGGAACCTAAATACGTGATTGCGATGGGTTCCTGCGCCACGTCAGGGAACATCTATGACAGTTACAGTGTCGTGCAGGGAGTTGATCGATTTGTTCCCGTTGACATTTATGTGCCTGGCTGCCCTCCGACGCCGGAGGCACTCTTGGACGGCATCCTGAAGCTGCAGGAGCGTATTATGCAAAAACGTGTGTTTGTGACTCAGCCAGAACAGGTTAGGGCCGGTCTGAAGGTCTGACGCATTGTATGCATCCATTGCTGCAACGAATTCAGCAGACGTTTTCGGTTGGAGTCACTGGCTTGGCTGAGTGGCGAGGTGATGCGGCGGTGACCGTTACGCGAGACAAACTCCATGAAGTGGGTCAGTTTCTGCGCAACGATCCCGGGATGGATTTCGATTATATCGTCCATGTGAGTTCCGTGGATTGGCCCGACGACGAAGAGCGATTCGAAGTGGTATGGGAGTTTTACTCGATTCGTAAGCGGCATCGCATCCGACTGAAGACCCGGGTGCCTGAATCGGATTGTGTCGTTGATTCCTTGACGGATCTTTGGAAGGGTGCCGATTTCATGGAACGTGAAGTCTTCGACATGATGGGTATCCGGTTTCGGAATCATCCCGATCTTCGACGGATTCTTATGCCTGATGACTATACCGAGGGCTATCCCTTGCGTAAGGATTTTCCGCTTCGCGGCAAAGGTTGGCGAGACACGTTTGATTTCCTGGACGAAGTTCCGCGATAGGATGCTCTATCATTATGGCATTCGAAGATCAAAGAACCACTGTTTATAAGGTCAACCCGGAACACCCGGAAAGCGAGACGCTCCCGACCTTACGAACCGAGGAGCTCTTGCTCAATATGGGGCCGCAACATCCCAGTACCCATGGGGTGCTCAAGGTAATCCTAGAGCTGGAAGGGGAGCGGCTGGTGAAGTCCACGCCAGTGATGGGGTATCTCCACCGGGGAGTAGAAAAGCTTGCCGAAGACGGCACGTATCATCAGTTCATTCCTCATACGGATCGACTCGACTATGTCTGCGCAATGTACAACAACTTTGCCTACTGCCGAGCCGTCGAGAAACTTTTAAATTTACAGGTCCCGGAACGAGCTGAATATTTACGGACGATCGTTGCGGAAGTTCAGCGCATCATTGGACACCAATTTTGGCTGAGCGCCCAGGCGCTTGATATTGGAGCCATGACCGTCTTTTTTTACTGTTTTCGGGATCGCGAAATCCTACTTGATTGGTTCGACGAGCTGTGTGGCGCTCGCCTCACAACGAGCTGGTACCGAATCGGTGGGGTTGAGCGGGACTTGACGCCGTCGTTGATCGACAAGCTCAAGCAGTTTCTCGACTATTTCCCGCCGAAGATTGATGAATATCAAGTGTTTCTTGAGAAAAACCGCATTTGGCTTGGGCGCACCAAAGGGGTCGCCGTGATTTCAGCAGAAGATGCGGTCAGTTTTGGGCTGAGCGGGCCGGTTCTCCGCGGATCCGGCGTGGACTACGACCTTCGCAAGTATGAGCCCTATAGCGCCTATCCAAAGTGCGAGTTCAGCGTGCCTGTCGGAAAAAACGGGGATACGTACGATCGTTACTGGATTCGGGTGATGGAGCTTTACGAGAGCGTCAAGATCATTCGGCAATGTCTGGAGCAGATGCAAGAGGGGCCCGTTATGGCGGATGTTCCAAGCGTGACGCTGCCGCCGAAAGAACGCGTCTTTACAAATCTAGAGGCGATGATCCAACAGTTCAAGCTCTTCTCGCAGGGGTTCGATGCTCCACCGGGCGAAGTCTACTGCGGTACAGAAGCGCACAAAGGGGAGCTGGGCTTTTACATCGTCAGTACGGGGGGCGGAAAGCCCTATCGACTTAAGATTCGAGCCCCTTCGTTCATTCACATGGGCGCCTTCGATCACATGGCCAGGGGGTATATGATCTCGGATGCCTGTACCATATTCGGGACCTACGATATCGTGATGGGCGAGTGCGACCGATAAACGTGACGCGTGAGATGTACCAAGTGAAACG
>JACRQB010000070.1 GCA_016222925.1 Nitrospirota bacterium
AATGGCAGACGAGGAGCAAGGGTTTGTCGTTCGTGATCGGCGAGCCAGCGGAGGAGCCGAGGCTGCTCCGGTTGCAGCGTCGCCTTCAAAACAGTCGATCTCCGCGACTTCGTCGACGGAACCAGCGCAAGCGCCTCCGGCACCTCCGGTCACTTTCTCGTCGTTTGTGATCTCATTGGGCTCGTCGTCGCTCATGCTCATGGGCGAGCAACTGGATCCGAGCCAGGCATCGATACCTGTCAACCTGCCTCAAGCCAAGGAAATCATCGATCTATTGTCTGTCTTGGAAGCCAAGACGAAAGGCAATCTGACTCCTGATGAACAGACGGTCCTGCGTGACATGCTCTATGCGCTTCGCATGAAGTACGTCACGCTGGCATCACCGAAGTAGTATCCCATCTTTCGGTCCTCTATGCCGCCTGGTCTTTGGACGCTGCGAGTTGTGCGGCAAACTTTGAGACTGCCTTGTAAGTCGGCTATAGTGAGACAGGCTTCTGTTTCCATATATTGATAGTCCCTAGAAGGCGAGTAAATGCCAGAGCTCAACCATCCCACAGGTGCATTTGGACCAGCCTCCGGAGGACTTCCAGAGGTGCTGCCCGTGGTGATAGGCGGTCACGTCCGTACAGTTTTGGACGACCAACCGAAGAAGCCGGAGCGAAAACCCCCTCATCTTCGCCCTGTCTGGATCGTGCTCATCCTCCTGGTCCCCTGCGTGGCCCTCACGCTGTATTACTCACAAGTTGTTGCGCCGGGCTCCGAAGAGAATGGCTCCTTCCTGCCGACGACGAGCTACGCACTGGTTCTCCTGCTGGTCAATTTAGACTTGATTGGCTTTGTTGTGTTGGTATTGTTGTTGTCCAGGAATCTGATCAAGGCCTATTTCGAACGTCGGCACCGTCTCGTGGGGTCAGGATTTCGCACCAAGCTCATCGCTGCCTTTATCGGGTTCTCGTTGATCCCGACGCTGCTCCTGGCAATCGTCGCGAGTGGGCTGGTCAACAAGGCGGTCGATGTCTGGTTCAGCGAGCATATTGAAAAAGTCATGAAAGATTCGTATGAGGTGGCTCGCATGCAGCATGCGGGACATGTCGCGCTCGCGGTGAACAGCGCACGGGCCATTTCTCAAGAATTGTTCCGCGAAGACCTGTTGACGCCCGTCCAGCGGGATCTCTTGATCGCCGCGATGGCTCGGAAACGCATGGAATACGGCGTTGCCGGGATCGAAGTGTTTTCGAACAAGATGGAGACTCTCACCAAGGCCCTTGATAGCGACATTCCGTCCGGGGTGTTGGATTTGCCGATCAGTCAACTGGTCTTACAAGTCATTAACGGGAAGCAAGAGTTTACCTCTGTCCAGGAGGCTCAGACGGGACGGTTAGTACGCGCCGCCATCCCGGTGGCCTCCGGAAGCCGGCGAGGTGAGTTGGAGGGGGTTGTGGTTGTGGAAACCTACGTCCCTGAGTCCCTGTTGACCAAGATGGAGGGGATTGGTCGTCAATACACGGCGTACAAGCAGATCAAGGCGATGAAAAACCCGATTAAAGCCGGGGCCTACCTGTTTGTGGCTGTCGTGGCGGTGTTAATTCTCTTCAGTGCGACGTGGTTTGGGTTTTATGTGGCGCGCGGTATTACCGTTCCGATTCAACGGTTGGCGGAAGCGACCGAAGCCGTTGCTCAGGGTGACCTGTCGGTACAGGTCGATGCCAGGGCAACCGATGAAATCGGGACGCTGATCGAGTCGTTCAATCGGATGACGCAGGATCTGCAGGGGAGCAAGTCGAAACTTGAGGAAGCCAACCTGACTCTGCGGAACACCAATGTCGAGTTGGATCGCCGCCGTGCCTATATCGAAACGGTCGTCGATACGATCGCCGCCGGTCTGCTCTCGATCGATCGGAGCGGAACGATCACGACCTTCAATCCATCGGCCGAGCGCATTCTTGGGTTGGCGGCTGACCGGTTTAAAGGACGGCCGGCCAATGAGTCGTTCAAGGAGTTCGGTCTCGACTCGTTCCAGACCGCTTATGACCGTATGTTGGCCGATGAGCGCGACGATTTGGACCTGGAAGGCCAGTTGGATATCCAAGGGAAGCTGATTACGATTGGGTTGAAAGGTTCCCGCATGCGGGATGAGGCGAACAAGGACTTGGGGTTTGTGCTGGTCTTTGAAGATCTGACGGAGTTGATCAAGGCGCAGAAAGTGGCCGCGTGGCAGGAAGTCGCGAAGCGCGTCGCCCATGAAATCAAGAATCCACTGACTCCGATCCAACTATCGGCCCAGCGATTGCGCAAGAAGTTCTTCGAAAAATCCCCTGACCTCGACCGGGTGTTCGACGACGCCACGAATGTCATCATCAACGAAGTCGGGAGCCTGAAGCAGATGCTGGACGAATTTTCAAAATTCGCCCGCCTGCCTGTTCCACAAATGACGCGGCAATCTCTGCACGACGTGGTACGGGAAGTCATAACTCTCTATCGCGAGGCGCAGAAGGATATTGAGCTTATCGTGGAACTGGATGAGGATCTGCCGGCCATCAATTTCGACCGGGAACAACTGAGACGTGTGTTCGTCAATCTCTTCGACAACGCGGTTCAAGCGATGAATCAAAAAGGGCGGCTGTGGGTCGGGACGAAGTATGATACGAAACGCCGTCGCGCGGTCGTCGCCGTGGCGGATGAGGGGCCTGGTATCACGCCGGAGGATCAGGAACGGTTGTTTGTGCCGTATTTTACCAGGAAGAAGACCGGAACCGGGTGGACGACGAAGAGGCGATTCGCACGTCCCTGCGAAGCATCCTCGAAGATGAAGGGTATGAGGTGTCAGTAGCCGCCAATGGGGTCGAGGCGTTGAAAATCTATGGGACCGATCCGCCGGATCTCATGATTCTAGACATCTGGATGCCGGAAATGGACGGACTAGAGACGTTACGTCGTGTCAAAGAATTTGTGCCTGCGACACAGGTCATGATGATTTCCGGGCATGGGTCCATCGAAACGGCCGTGAAAGCCATCAAGCTGGGTGCGTACGACTATATCGAGAAGCCGTTATCGCTGGAGAATGTCACGTTCCGTGTCAAGCAAGCGTTGGAGCAGTTTCGATTGGCGCAAGAGAACCGGTCGTTGCGGACTAAGGTTCAGCAAAAGTTCGAGTTGGTCGGACAGTCTCCGGCCATGCAGCGGCTACGGGAGCTTATCGAAACGGCAGGGCCCACGAACAGTCGGGTATTGATCGGGGGCGAGAACGGAACCGGGAAGGAGTTGGTCGCACGAGCCATTCATAGGCACAGCACCCGATCGGACCATCCGTTCGTGGCCGTCAACTGTGCCGCCATCCCTGAGACATTGATTGAGAGCGAATTGTTCGGTCACGAAAAAGGTTCCTTCACCGGAGCCACATCCATGAAGCGCGGTCAGTTCGAGCAGGCCGATGGGGGCACGCTGTTTCTAGACGAAATCGGCGACATGAGCCTCAGTACGCAGGCGAAAGTGTTGCGGGCGTTACAGGAACAGCAGTTCACGCGAGTCGGCGGGACCAAATTGATGAAGGTTGATGTGCGGGTGCTGGCGGCTTCCAATAAGGACTTGGAAAAAGAAATCGGCAAGGGACACTTTCGGGAGGATTTGTACTACCGTCTCAATGTGGTGCCGATTGTCGTGCCTCCACTGCGGGAGCGGCGAGAAGATATCCCGGCTCTTGTGCGGCATTTCATGAAGACGCATGTCGAGGAGCAAGGGTTGCGAATAAAGGAAGTCTCGCCTGAGGCGATGACCGTATTTCAGCAATACGAATGGCCTGGGAACATCCGAGAGCTGAGGAATTTGATCGAGCGGCTCATGATCATGGTGCCGGGGTTTATGATCGAAGCTTCTCAGGCCACCTTGTCGCTACAGGGACGAACCGTCGGGGTGGTGCCGGTAGGCAATCACGCGGCCAATCCACTTCTCAGTAAATCTTATGACTCCCTGCGAGACGCTCGGAATGCGTTCGAGAAGGAATATATCAGCCGTAAACTTCGGGAACACCATTGGAATATTTCACGGACCGCAGACGACCTCAAGATCGAGCGAAGTCATCTTCACCGGAAGATTAAATTGCTTGATGTGGAGATGCGTCCGGAAAGCTGAGGATTGCAGCGCCAGGATCAGCGCCCGGCGCACGCGGAGCAGACGAGATCCTGAAACTTCGTCAGGGGGTGGCTCTGTACATACTCGTCGAGTGCGGCGTCAGATCTAGGCGCGTGATGGGATTTCTTGCACGATGGGCAGACAGGGATCAATTGCTGTAATGTCGCCATGTCGCGTAGTGTACGATCGAGCTCGCTGATGACTTTTGTCAGTTCCTGTTCCCAGTGATTTCGTTCCTCTGTTTCCTGTTTGAGTTTGAGCGTAGCTTTGACTCTCGCCAGGAGTTCCACCCGTTCCACTGGTTTTCTGATATAGTCTGTCGCTCCGGCGTCGAAGGCGGCTTGTAAGAAGTCCCTTTGGTCCCGCGCCGTCACGATGATGATCGGAATCCCCACAAACGCGTCGATGGCTTTGATGCGACGACAAGCCTCCACTCCGTCTATGTCCGGCATCTTGATGTCCATCAAAATGAGATCCGTCTTGACGCCGTTTGCGCCTTCATGATCGTAGTCCAAATGCATGAAGACATCACGAGCGGATGAGACAGTGATCAAATCTCGATACCCCGCGGTCTTCAAGATGTGATGGAGTAACAGACGTTCATCGGGAGAGTCATCAACGATTAAAATAGCCACCAACCCCTCCTTGGTCGGTTTGTTCGCCGGAAGCGTGCAGAAATGTGACAAGCCTAGTATAGGGCGTATTCCGAGAGCGGCAAGAAAAAAACAGAAGGCGGGGGTAGATGGAGTCGCGTCAGGTGGCTTGAGACAGCCGCGTTGACCTCTATTGGACCCTCCGCTAAGATGCGCCCAGAACATATGTAAGGCTGAGTTTCAGCCTCATCACAACCGTAGATTTTCGGGATATCTATTCATGACGACCTATCGTGATGCTGGTGTGGATATCGATGCAGGCGATGAGTTTGTCGATCGCATCAAGCCGTTTGTTCGATCGACGTTTCGTCCTGAAGTTCTGACCGACCTCGGGGGCTTTGGCGGCCTCTTTGGTTTTCAAGCCGGGAAATATAAGGAGCCGGTGCTCGTATCCGGAACCGATGGAGTCGGGACTAAACTGAAGATCGCGTTCATGATGGACAAACACGATACCGTCGGAATTGATTTGGTGGCGATGTGTGTCAATGACATCGCAGTGAGCGGGGCGGAGCCGCTGTTTTTTCTCGACTATTTCGCCACCGGGAAGTTATCCGTTTCAAAGGCTCAGGAAGTGGTAGCAGGTATCGCCGACGGCTGTCGCCAAGCCGGGTGTGCGCTGATCGGGGGTGAAACCGCCGAAATGCCGTCATTCTATCCCGATGGGGAGTACGATCTGGCCGGTTTTGCCGTCGGCGCCGTCGATCGCCCAAAGATGATCGATGGTCGGCACATTGTGCCCGGGGATGCCGTCATCGGATTGGCTTCATCGGGACTTCATAGCAACGGTTACTCACTGGCCCGGCGGGTGCTGTTTGAGCAAGCCAAGTTGACAGTTACCAGCCGTCTCTCCGAGCTTGAGGGGTCCATCGGCGAGGTTCTCCTGACACCCACCAGAATTTATGCGAAGCAGATTTTGGCGCTGGTCGAACAATTTCCAATTAAAGGCATTGCCCACATTACAGGAGGGGGCATTACGGAGAATTTGCCACGCGTGTTCCCCAAGGGCGTGCGGGCGAAGATTGCGAGGACGGCCTGGTCGGCACCGCCGATCTTTGAGGTGATGAGCCGGTTGGGACAGGTCGATCGTGAGGAGATGTACAACATGGGTATTGGATTGATTCTTGTGGTCCCACCTGATTCCGTGTCCGGAGTGCTGGCTCGCGCTGCGGCTCTGGGAGACCGAGGCTGGCAGATCGGCGAAATCGTTTCCTCCATCGGGGAGGAGCCGGAGGTTGAGTATGTCGATTAGCCGAACGACTCCGCTGCGGGTGGCAGTATTGGCATCCGGTCGAGGCTCAAATCTACAGTCCATCATCGAGGCGGTCGAAGCCGGGCAGGTGCAAGCTCAGATTGTTGCTGTCATCAGCAACAAGAAGGACGCGGTTGCATTGGAGCGGGCGAGAAAGCACGGGCTCAAAGATCTGTTCGTCGATCCGAAGCCATTTGCCGGTCGGCCTGACAGTCGTGATGCCTACGACCGATCATTATTAGAAGTACTTCAGCAACATAATGTCGAACTCGTCTTGCTTGCGGGTTACATGAAAATTGTCACGGCAGTGATGGTGAATGCCTATGCCAATAGGATGATGAACATCCACCCCTCACTGCTGCCCTCATTTCCTGGATTGGATGTCCAAAAGAAGGCAATCGACTGGGGCTGCAAGTTAGCTGGATGTACGGTTCATTTTGTTACGGAAGGGGTGGATGAAGGGCCGATCATCATCCAAGCAGCCGTGCCGATCTTCGACAACGATACACCTGAAACTCTCGCCGCCAGAATCCTCGTGCAGGAACACAAGATCTATCCACGGGCCTTGCAGCTCTTCGCCGAAGGCCGATTGCGGGTCGACGGGCGGCGTGTATTCATCGAAGACGCGAAGCCGGACGGAGAGGCGATCATCAGTCCCACATAACGGGCCTCAC
>JACRQB010000071.1 GCA_016222925.1 Nitrospirota bacterium
CGGGTGGGCGGAAGCTTGACCATCGGGGTCTTGCCGACCGCCAAGGACAAGGTGTCCCGCCATGTGGACGTGCCGATCATCACGGAAATGGGTAGTGGCCGGAACAATATCAATGTTTTGACCAGCCATGTCGTGGTGGCTTGCGGATTGAGCGGCTCCGGCACAGTGTCGGAAGTTGCGCTGGCCGTGAAGGCTGGGAAGCCGGTCATTCTCGTTGAAGCCTCTCCCGCTGATGTCACGTTCTTCCGCAAACTCGACAAGCGATTGGTCCAAGCCGCCGCCTCACCAGAGGAGGCCATTGAACGGATCATGGAGCTGATGGACAAGCGCCAGCGACGAGTGCGTCGTACGGAACAGGATCTGGACAGGTATATTCCAGTCTGACGCGTGAAGGATTCACATAGTGGCTCCCGCCCGCCCGCTCCCACGCGAGTTATCCCCACATCCACCGCGCCGCACCCGTCGTAGTAAAATGTAAGAATCTGGTTACTGCAACGACCATGGAAAAGGAGGAGACGATCATGACAATCCTGCGGCGTCTGACATCTATCGCCATTAGTCTCGTGATCTGTGCGACTCTCACAGGCTGGCCCTCAAACGGAGTGCAGAGCGCGCCGACCACCGCCAAGGCTTACTTTGCGGGCGGCTGTTTCTGGTGCATGGAAGAGGCATTCGAAAAGGTGGACGGAGTTCTTGCCGCGGTCTCGGGCTACATGGGCGGCACCGTGGCCAACCCCACCTACGAAGAGGTTTCGGCTGGGCGGACGGGTCATGCAGAAGCGGTTGAAGTGACCTATGATCCAACGAAGGTCACGTACCAGAAACTCTTGGATGCCTTTTGGCGTAACATCGATCCAGTCACGCCGAACGCGCAATTCTGCGACCATGGGACTCAGTACCGCGCGGCCATCTTCTATTCAACCGATGAAGAAAAGCGGCTCTCGGAAGAGTCAAAGCGCGCGATCGAAGAGTCGAAGCGCTTTCCCCAGCCCATCGTGACCCAGCTGGGCCAAGCCTCAACCTTCTACCCAGCTGAAGAGCACCATCAGGATTACTACAAGAAAAACCCGCTCCGGTATAAGTATTACAAATACGGCTGTGGCCGAGCCCAGCGGTTGGAAAGCTTGTGGGGGAAGTCGTAGAAGCAGAATGCTTGCGTGTTGAGCAGCTAATACTACAATCGGGCTTTCATGATCAGGCCTCTCAGCCGTTCGCGTTGAGCCAGACGAATACTGGTGAATTCCAGGCCGAATTGTTTGCCATCAATCCATCGCACCATGGCCTGATCGACGCGGAGCGGCCACTTAAAATCAGGAAGAAACAAAGACAGTTTCAATATCATCCCAATCGTCACATCGATCGAAGATTCCACACTGCACCCGTTTGTTGAGACGTCCAGTACCTTCGCTTCACCTTCAAAGTCATCATCGCCAAAGAAAAATAGACGGCAAGAGAGGGCAATCCTTCTTCCGCGCCGGTCTTGTTGGTTCTCCTCTGTCTGACTGAGTTCTCGTGATGTCTTTGATGTCACGGCGGTGGTCCTTTTCACCTAAAGATCGGGCCAGCAGCCTTTAGTGTACGCATAGAGCCGGCCTGAGCAAGTAGAATCTATCTTGCATCTAAGGTGATACCTGTAACTGCTTCGGCCACGCTCACATTCCTGACTCCATCTTGACGCCCGCATCATCCTCTGCCACAAAGGACACCGATCGTGGAGTCTTAAGAAGGAGAAGGGTCATGCGAACAGTCAGTCGACGGATGGGAGATCTCGCGCAATCGGAAATTCGGGCCATGACCCAGGCCTGCGTGAGCGCGAAGGGGCTCAATATGGCACAGGGGGTCTGTGATACGCCGGTGCCGCCGATCGTGCTTGAAGGAGCAGAGCAGGCCATCAGGGATGGGCACAATGTCTACACCCGCTTCGATGGCGTGCCTGAATTACGGCAGGCCATCGCCGACAAACTGGCCCACTATAACGGGATTCGCGCCGATCCTGAAACTGAAGTCACCGTCAGCGCCGGGGCAACCGGCGCCTTTCACTGTGCCTGTGCCGCGCTCCTCAACCCAGGCGACGAGGTTATTCTGTTTGCGCCCTACTACCAATACCATATCAGCGCGCTCATGGCGGTCGAAGCAGTCCCTGTGGTGGCCCACATGCAGCCGCCGGCCTGGATTTATTCGTTGACCCAGCTTGAGCAGCTCGTGACCCCGAATACGAAGGCCATCATCGTGAATTCGCCGGGCAATCCCTCGGGCAGGGTCTTCAGCCGAACGGAACTTGAGGCGCTGGCAGAGTTTGCGTGCCGCCACGATCTGTTCGTCATGACGGATGAAATCTACGAATACTTTCTCTATCGGGTACAGTGTGGCTGCGCAGCCGTGGACACGAGCGATCGGCGCGATGAACGATCTTCTCTATGTGTGTGCTCCCGCGCCGCTTCAAATGGGCGTGGCTCGTGGCATTAGAGAATTGCCCGACGATTTCTATGGGAGCCTGGCCCGGGACTACCAGCACAAGCGCGACAGGTTTTGCAGTGCCCTGACGAAGGCGGGACTTACTCCCTCGATCCCTGAGGGGGCCTATTACGTGTTGGCGGATGTGTCTTGGCTTCCAGGCGACAGCGGGAAAGCTCGCGCCATGTACCTATTAGAACGAACCGGTGTGGCCGGTGTACCGGGAGAGGCCTTTATCTCTGGTGTGGAAGGAGCCAACGTCGTCCGTTTCAGTTATGCCAAGACGGACCGCGATCTCGATGAAGCCTGTCGGCGGTTGACCCAAGTCGGCTTGTAGGTGCTCATGCGAGCAAACGGCCGTTTCTTGCCTGACGCGCAAGCCTGTGCTATGAACTCGACCATGAGCCTGCGTCTTGCTTCTGTGATTGCTGTTGCTGCGCTGATATGTACGGGATGCGGTCATCGGGCGGCGGGTCCTCTCTCTGTCCCGGCCGACCATTCGGCTGCTGATCGCTCCGTCCTGGCGGGGGAATGGGAATACGAAGACGGCGGGGCGGTCGTCCTTCGACTCGATGATCAGGGCAACGGTACGTACGCATTCAAGGATGGGCGATTCGAAACGATTCAGCTCAACGGCCGGACATGGATCGGTAAGTGGTCTCAGAAAGAAAACGATCGGGAAGGCGGTTTCGTTGTGAACCTCTCTGCCGACGCTGTGGAAGGCGACGGGACCTGGTGGTATGAGCGAATCGGTGCGAACACGTCACCATCAGAGAAGGGTGGCACGTTCCACCTGACCAGGAAAACCTCCATGACACGCCTTGGCGACACTCCTCCCGCACCCTGATCCTCCACACTCGCTATGACGCAATGCCGTTGTCGGCCCCACAAGTCAAGCGCCTGAGCTGTTGCGCGAGCGCCTCGGGACAGTGTGGGCCAGTGGCAATGATGCCGCGATAGCGAGGCTCGCGTCGGTTAAAGAGTAGTTCCTGTCCGAGGCCATCGGAGATGGTTCCCCCTGCCTCCGTGATGAGGAGTGTTCCCGCGGCCACATCCCATTCATTTTCTGGTTCCCACGTGACTACTCCCTCGATACGGCCGGTTGCGGCGAGTGCAAGTACCCACGCGATTGAGCGGATAGGCCGCTTATTGATCGATGGCTCCAGGGAGGTGAAGCGGCCGATCTGTTGCTCCCATTGATTCAGGGCGATGACCGGATGTCGACTGCTCCACGAAGCTGGTGGAGCAACCGGTTTATTATTGAGGCGCAGACCTCCACCACGAGTTGCGGTGAATAATTCGTCTGTGGAAGGGTTGAAGATGCCTGCCACGATCGGTTGGCCCTGTTCGATGAGGCCGACGGAAATGCAATACTCCGCCTCACCACTGATGAATGCCTTCGTCCCGTCTATCGGGTCGACCACCCAGACTCGTCGTTTCTGAAGTCGCTCCAGACGATCAGGCGATTCTTCAGAGAGCCATCCATCTTCAGGAAACGCGGACGTCAGGTGGGAGAGAAGGACCTCATTCACGGCCAGGTCCGCCGAGGTCACTGGGGATTGGTCCGGCTTCTGAATCGTCTCAAAGCCATCAACGGCAAACCGTAAGGCTTCTGCTCCGGCCGTCCGAATCGCCTTGATGAGAACATTCAGCTCATTGTCCCATGCCATGGTAGGAGAGTAGCAGGCCTGGCGTCAGATGAAAAGATCCGAGCGTGTACCACGCTTGACCTGGCCGTTGAATCTGCGTACAAGCAGGTTACGATGAAACTGGTCCAGAAACGGTCGAAGAAGACAGGGCTCTCGCCAGGGACGCTCGTTCACATCGG
>JACRQB010000072.1 GCA_016222925.1 Nitrospirota bacterium
GAGATACATGGGAATGAGCATGAGCTCCCAAAAGAAGAAAAACAGAAACAGGTCGATGGCGAGAAACACCCCGATGACTCCGCCCAGGGCGAGCAGGACGTTACAGTGAAACAATCCGACGCGACTCTGGATTTCAGTCCAAGAAGCAATAGTGGCAACGACGCCGATGAAGGCCGTGAGTAGGATGAGAATCAGGCTCAGCCCATCGAGACCAAGATGGAGGCTAATGCCCCAACGGGGAATCCAACTGACGTGACTTTCTACAAGCCAGGACCCGTGACCTGAGGTCTGAGCCGAGTGGTCTTGACTCCACAGCAGAAGGGTCAGAAACAACTCAACTGATAAGGCTCCGATGGCAATCCAGCGAGGAGCGTGGCGGGACCACTGTTGTCCCATCCATGCGAGGGGCGCAGCGAGAATTGGAATAAGTATGAGCAGCCAGAGGACCATAGATTTACATCGCAAACAGGCCAAGCAACATCAGTGTCCCAACGACAATGGTGGCGGCATACCAACGGACATGCCCTGTCTGCGTGTGACTCATCCAGCCATGGCAGGATTCGGCGCACACAGCAAGCCACTCGTACCCACGATCGAGCATGTCATTAGGATGTCGTGTCAGGGAGAACCAGGGCCTGACGAACAGGCGATTATACAGTCGATCGAATCCCCACCCTCCTTCCAGTAAGGTCACCGAAGGACGATTGATGGATTGATCTGTCCATCGCGCAGCAAAGAGGGAGCCAGGCAGGAACAGGAGAGATGCGAGGCCGATCCCGAGCAGTGCCGCGACTGTGACGGCCAGTTGCTCACGGGTTTCACTCGCTTCATCCATCCCTGGAAGCAGTTCCGTCGTTGGGAGCGCATGCGACAAGTACTGACTAAATAGGGTCACATTCCCAAGCGTGTGGGGCATCTCGAGAAAGCCGACGGTGAGCGCCAAGAACGCCAGCACCACCAGAGGAACACGCATCGCCAGACCTGGTTCGCCGGTCGGCTGGGTGCGAACCTCTCCGAAAAAGACTCGAAAGATCAGTCGGAAACTGTAGAGTCCTGTCAGCATGGCCCCAAATAATGCACCAAACCAGATCCACCGATGGCTCAAGGGCGAGGACCAGACCGACCACAAGATCCAATCCTTGCTGTAAAACCCTGATGTGATGAGGGGGACGCCGGACATCGCGGCGGCCCCGATCAGGAATGTCCAAAAGGTCCAGGGCAGATGCCGTCGGAGGCCGCCCATCCGGGAAATGTCCTGCTCGTGGTGGAGGCTGTGAATCACCGATCCAGCCGCAAGGAAGAGCAAGGCTTTAAAGCACGAATGAGTCAGGAAATGAAAGAGCGCGGCAGACCAGGCCCCGACGCCGAGCGCCAGAAACATATAGCCGATCTGGCTCATCGTTGAGTACGCCAGCACCCGCTTGATGTCCTGTTGAACCAGTGCGCTGGTCGCAGCCAGCAGCAACGTCGCAAGGCCGATCACCGCGATGACCTCTTGCACCAGCGGCGCAAGCGCAAACAGATGATGCATACGAGCAATGAGGTAGACCCCCGCCGTCACCATCGTGGCCGCATGGATGAGCGCGCTCACCGGAGTGGGGCCTGCCATGGCGTCCGGCAGCCACACTTGAAGTGGCAATTGTGCCGACTTTCCGACCGCCCCGATCAGGAAGAGCACCGCTACGATCATGGCAAGGTTCGAACTCACCGGCCAAGCCTCTGTCGCAAGACTCTGGACCTGTTGGATTGACAAGGTTTTGAATTGCGTAAAGAGGATGAACAATCCGATGGCAAACGCTGTGTCTCCGATGCGAGTGACGATAAACGCCTTCTGCGCGGCGGTACCGTATTCAGGTTCGCGATACCAAAATCCGATCAACAAATAGCTGCAAAGTCCCACCCCTTCCCAGCCTAGGTAGAGGAGAAGGAGATTGTCGGCCAACACCAGCGTCAGCATGGCGGCCACGAACAGATTCATATAGGCAAAAAATCTGGCGTAGCCATCATCATGGGCCATGTATTCGGCGGAGTACAGATGGATCAGGAAGCCTATGGCGGTGATCACCGCCACCATCAAGAGTGATAACGCATCCAGGTACCAGGAGATGCCGACCGTCATTCCAGACGTGTCGATCCAGTTCCATAGCGTTTGATGATAGAACTCATGGTCAGGAAAGGTGCGGAAGAAGTCTGCGGCGACAAGCGCAGTGGTCACGGCTGCCGTCCCCACTGAACCGCACCCGACCCACGCGATCTGGTGCCGGGTCAATCGTCCGCCACACAGGGCCAACAACAGAAAACCCGCGAGTGGAAGGACCGGGATAAGCCAGAGCAAGCTGATCATCTCGTCTCTCGTCGTTCGTGAAACCAGCCGGAAAACGTTTCGTGTCGCGAGTCTCTTGTTTCGGGCCGGATATGGCACGCTATGAAACTGAGAACCAGAAACCTTTTGTCGTTCGACTAATCGCTCATATGGTTTAGCCTCTCATCTCGCAGAATGCATCGGCGTCCAATGTTCGAAACCGATGTGACAGCTGCAGCACAATCCCCAGTGCCACAGACACTTCAGCCGCGGCCAGGGTGAGGATGAATATGAACATGATCTCGCCATCGACTTGTCCCCAACGAGCTCCCGCAGAGACCGACCAGTCCGAGACCAAACAGCATGATGGCCAACACCAGCGCAGGCGTGCTCAACATCACCGAGACTCCTTCGACACACGACGCCCCAAGTGATAGGCGCCGATCAGCCCAGGGAGCAACAGCATCGAAGCCAACTCCACTCCGATGATATAGGGTCCGTAGAGAGCGATGGAGAGTCCTTTCTGTCTGGTTTCTGAAACGGTATTCGGAAGATGGTCCCCGACGGCAATGAGGTATCCCACCTCACCGAGCAGCACCAGGGCCAGGATACCTGGTCCCACCCACGTGCCCGGTGTGAGCCACGTCCGTTCTTGTTCAACGGCGAGCGGACCCAGGAGCATTACGACAAAGATGAAGAGCACCATAATGGCACCGCCGTAAATGATGATTTCGAGCGCCGCGGCAAACTGAGCGCCGAGCAAATAGAAAATGAGAGCCAGCGCGATCAAGGCGACGACCAGGTAGAGCAGCGCGTGGACGGCATGCACATGCGTGATGACGCGCAGCGTCGCCAGGACGGTGACGGCTGCCGCGATATAAAAAAGGATTTCCATGGTCTCACATCCCTTTTCGATGTTGATGCCTGAATCGTATGGAGGATGGGGCTCCAGCGCCAAGGGCGCCACCGTGTTTCATGGCATCAAACTCCTCACGTCCACCGGCGGACACTCGTTTTCAGCTTGTCCCTTGTCTTTGTCGAGCGTCTTGACGCCGGCGACCCGATAAAAGTTGTAGTCGGGATACTTGCCGGTCCCGCTGATCAGCAGATCTTCCTTCTCGTAGACCAGGTTCCGGCGCGCATATTCACTCTGTTCAAAATCCGGGATGAGTTGGATGGCATTGGTCGGACAAGCCTCCTCGCACATCCCACAATAGATGCAGCGCGAAAAATTAATCCGGAAGAATTCAGGATAGCGACGATCCTGGGCCGCCGGGTTGTCCGTGGCCTGTAGCGCGATGCAGTCAACAGGACAAGCTGCTGCGCAGAGGTAGCAAGCCACGCACCGCTCTTCTCCATCAGGATCTCTGGTCAGGACGATGCGTCCACGCCAGCGTGGAGGCAAATAGGGTCGTTCTTCCGGATACTGAACCGTGACCGGCGTCGTAAAGGTCCGCTTGAAGACGATCCATAACCCGATGATCAGATTACGGGCATAGAGCCAAAGGTTCATCATACGTATGGCTGCCTTACAGGTGTGCTGCTCTTACACATGATCCATGCGCACGGTTGCGCGGTGCTCCTCTGTCATCCCGCTTTCCAGAGAACCACACCGCCGGTCACGAGGAGATTGATCAACGCCAGCGGCATGACGACCTTCCACCCGAATGACAATAGTTGGTCAAAGCGGAATCGTGGCCAAGTCGCGCGAATGAGAATGATCAGGACGATGAACCCAGCCATCTTCAAGACAAACCACACCACCGGGGGCAGCCAGGGTCCGTGCCAGCCGCCGAAGAAGAGGATCACGGTCATCGCTGAGAGTAAGAGGATGCTGAGGTATTCACCGACAAAAAACATTCCGAACTTCATCCCACTGTACTCTGAGTGATAGCCGGCGACGAGCTCGGCTTCTGCCTCCGGCATATCGAACGGTGTGCGATGCGCTTCAGCCAGTCCCGCCATAAAGAAACCGAGAAAGCCGAAAAACTGAGGGACCACAAACCATTGATGCTGTTGTGCGTTGACAATGTCGCTGAGGTTGAACGACCCGGCCAAGAGCACCGCTCCCATCAGCGACAGCCCCATAAAGACTTCATAGCTCAAGAGCTGCGCGATGGCCCGAAGGCTGCCGAGAAACGCGAATTTGCTGTTGGATGCCCAGCCTCCAATGATGACACTGTAGGCGGCAAGGCTCGACATGGCCAAGAAAAACATAACGCCCATGTTGAGATCAGAGACGACGAAGCTGGGAGCGATCGGTATCACCGCGAACGACATGAGTGCGGTGATCACGACGATGGCCGGTGTGATGACGAAGACCGCCTTATCTGCAAAGGGTGGAATCCAGTCTTCTTTCGTAAAGATCTTGATCATATCCGCGAGTGATTGCAGGCAGCCGCCAGGCCCAAGGCGGTTGGGGCCGTATCGTTCCTGCCAGATTCCCAATAGGCGGCGTTCGACCCAGATCAAGAGCCCGGCCAGCGTCAGCGCGCCACCAAGGATGACTCCGATCGTCAGTGCGGTGTGGCTCCAATCGATCACGCAACCCTCCGACTTCGTTCGGTCTTGATCGCCTCGAACAGGTCGATCCAGGCCGGCGCTCTCACTCCGGATACCTCAGGCACAAGAGAGATGCCCGCCGTGCCCACTGGGGTCGAAGGCTCAAGGCGCACGGCAAGGCGGTAGGTCGTTCCTTGTAAAGCCAGTTCAATGGTGCTGTGCTCCTCGAGCTTCAGTCGCGCTCCATCTGATGGGTGCAAGGACAGGAACGGTTGGGAAATGCGTTCGGCGATCGCCGGAGAGTGATTGCTGAGTTCTTCTCCTCCAAACACTGCGGACAGGGGGAGCAGCAACCATTGATGCGAGGTCGGCTGAAATGCACCTGGAATCGCGGTGAACCAACAGGGTGCCTTCGTGCCGACTGGTTCGATTAACCGTACCCCAGGCATTTCGTCTCGCAGCGCTCCGCCAATGTCGTCCTGGTATGTATTCACGGCCTGGATAGAATTCCAGCCGGGAGCCCAGAATTGTGAAATCAACGGCGAGGGAAGCGGTCCTCGGTATCCCTCCATCGTGAATCCAAGTGGCGAGTCTTGGTCGACAGGAGGAGGAGGTTCATGCATGGTCAGATGAGAGATCAGAGACGTGCGTCCACTATATCGATCAGATTGCCGAGGGACTTTTTGACCCAGCACACGAAAACTCGCGGATGGTGCAACCTCTCCTATTCGTGCCAGCTCAGGAGCAGCCGCTGCCGTTGCAGACACCGCATCGTCAAAGTTGCGCCACGTCGCTACTCCGGATACACCCTCTGACTCCTGTGATGTGGCACGGGCGAGGTCACTCAGCCATCGCCAACTCTCCTTCACGTCACCGTCCGGTACAAACACTTGGTAGAACCGCTGGGCTCGCCCTTCCTGATTCACGAGTGTCCCGTCGGATTCTGGACCTGTGGCTGCTGGGAGAAGCACGTCGGCGCGCGCCGCCGTGCGATGCTGGAGGGAATCGATCACAATAATCGTTTGTGCAGTTTCAAAGAAGGCATCGACTTTCGCCTGCTCGGCGCGTCGATACAAGTCATTCTCCAGCACGATCACGGTATCGGCCTGTCCTTGACTGATCGAGTCGAACGCCTCATTCAAGCTTCCGCCACCTAGCAAGGCGAGACCCGCGCTATTGGACTCCGGAAGCACAAAGCTCAGCCGAGGCTGTTTCCCCTGATGGTGCAAGGCCCACGCGACATTGGCCGCAGCTTCAAGCGTCGCATGAGAACCACTTCCCGTTCCGGCAATGATCAGCGGGCGCTGTGCCTGGTCCAGCGCATCGGCGATACGCTGAGCGAGCTCCTGTACCTTGCTGGGGAGATCAGGAACGGAGGGTGCGCCCTGTCCGATGGTTCCCGCAACGGCAAATCCCAACCGGGCAACATCGTCTGGCGCAGCGAAATAGGTGTCCGTTGCATACTCATGAAACCAGCTACGCTGATACCCAGCGATGAACAGAGGGCCTCGCTTGTCTTGGACGGTGTTGCGCACCGCCGCCTCGTCCCATTGGGGTATCTTCAACTCGTCGACTCGTTCCATCGGCTGTTGGCGGATTGACTGGAGAAGAGCCAGGGCCAAACGTGGGGCCTCGTTCAAGAGGTCTGCACCGAGGACCAAGACTGCATCGGATTGTTCTGCCTCATGGATGGAAGCGGAGGGAACCGGTCCGGTCCGAAGAATGGTAAGAACAGTGTGAAGGAGCTGGTGTTCGTGCGTATCCATCCCCGAATAAAATTGTTGTGGTCCGACCAAGGAACGAAGCGCCACATTGGCTTCGAGTGAAGCGCGAGGCGAGCCAATGCCAACAACGCCGCGCGCGCGTCGTAAGCGGTCTGCGGCGAACTCGATAGCCTGTGGCACTTCCTCCGGCCGTCCTGGCTTGGTACGGTCCGGTCCCGACCGTACCAGGGCTCGCTTGATTCGCTTGTCACTGTTGACATACTCGTAGCCGAACCGCCCACGATCGCACAGAAAGTAGCCGTTCACCCGGCTGTTAAACCGATTGGCGATCCGACGCAGAGTGCCGTACCGTTCACCGGCGGTGGTATTGCAGCCCAGGCTGCAATGTGGGCAGGAGATCCCATTTTCTTGTGTAGTGATGGAAGAAGGTTTTATCGGTGAACACCCCGGTAGGACAGACTTCCACAAGATTGCCGCTGAATTCATTCTCCAGTGGTCCATCCTGTTCCCTGCCAAAGTAGAGCGCGTCATGCGCACCGAAGACATTGAGGTCTCGCCCGCCCGCATAGTCTCGGTAAAACCGGACGCAGCGATAGCACTGGATGCACCGGTTCATCTCATGGCGAATGAAAGGGCCAAGGGCCTGATTGCGATGCGTCCGTTTCGGAAAACGGTATCGCCGGTAGACATGCCCGGTCATGACCGTCATATCTTGCAAATGGCACTCCCCTCCTTCGTCACACACGGGGCAGTCGTGCGGATGGTTCACCATCAACCATTCGATGACTGACGCGCGAAAGGCTTTCGCCTCGGAATCGTCGATCGAAATACGAGTGCCATGGGCAGCCGGTGTCATACAGGACATCACCAGCCGACCAGTCTGATCATGCTCGTCTTTATATTGCTTGACGGCGCACTGGCGGCATGCGCCGACAGATCCCATCGCCGGGTGCCAGCAGAAATAGGGTACGTTCAGCCCATGTCCGAGACAGGCAGCCAGCAAATTCTGCCGCTCATCCACGGTATACGATTTGTTATCGACAATGATGATCGCCATAGGTCTAGACCAGAATCCTCTGTTGTGCCGACTTCTTACTCCAAGGACATCGCCCTAAGCTGATATGTTGTTCAAAGTCATCGCGATAATATTTGAGGGCCGATTGCAACGGAGCCATTGCCCCGGGCGCAAGACCGCAGAAGGTGTGCCCAGGCGCAAGCCACTTGGTATGCATCTCAAGCAACGACAAATCACCAGTTGTTGCGCGCCCTTCTTCAAAGGACGTCAAGAGTTTCGCCACCCAGGGCAACCCTTCCCGACAAGGCGTACACCACCCACAGGATTCTCGAGCAAAGAACTTTTCTAGATTCAACACGAATCCCACTGGACAAGTGTGGTCGTCGAGCACGATCATGGTGGCCGTACCCAGACGACCGACCTCTGGTGGGATCGACGAGAAATCCATGGGGAGATCCAGGTGTTCCTCAGTCATAAATGCTGTGGAGATGCCGCCTGGCAACAAACCTCGAAAGCGAGCGCCATTGGCCATTCCGCCGGCGTACCGTTCCAAGAGTTCGCGCGCGGTGATGCCGAGCGGCAATTCCCACCACCCAGGATTGGTCACGCGACCGCTGATGCCGTAGATCTTCGTGCCACCGTCCTGCGTCCGACTCAAACGGTGATACCAATCGGCGCCATGATTGATGAGATGGGGAATATTGTATAAGGTCTCGACATTCTGGACGATGGTCGGTTGCCCCCATAAGCCGACCGTCTGTGGAAATGGAGGTTTTGCTCGAGGAACCGCTCGTTTGCCTTCTAGCGCATTGATCAGTGCCGTTTCTTCTCCGCAGATATATCGGCCGGCACTCGCATGCAAGTGAAGGTTGAATTGAAACCCTGTTCCAGGAAGCGGCTTACCGAGATACCCTTCCGCGTATGCCTCCGCAATGGCGTGGTTCAGCCGTTGGGCGGACAGATGATATTCCCCACGCAGAAAAATGTAGCCGATCTCTGCATCGATGGCATAGCCGGCGAGGATCATGCCTTCGACGAGGCCATGAGGATCACCCTCCATCAGCACACGATCCTTAAACGTGCCGGGCTCCATTTCATCGCCGTTTGCGACGATATACTTCGGCTTCGGCGCATCGGGACCCATCGGGACGAAGCTCCACTTTGCACCGGTGGGAAAGCCTCCCCCGCCTCTGCCACGCAATCCCGCTTCGGTTACCAGCCGCTGCACATCTTTGGGAGCCAATCCGGCGGCGAGCCGCTTGAGACAGCGATAGCCTCCGTCTTTCACATACTCGCGCAACGTTCGCGTACTGCCATCCGAATGAAGAATATGTTGAGTGAGTGGTCGTTCCATCTTGGATCGATGACAGAGGTCTGAAACTATTTGTATTTCTCCACAATCTGTTCAATCTGTTCGGGCGTGACATCACCATACACATCCTGATCGATCATCATGGCCGGTGCTCGTTCGCACTGCCCTAAGCACGCGATCGGTAAGACGGTCAGGCGCCCATCAGACGTCGTCTGACCGAGATCCACGTCATAGAGTTTCTTGATCTGTGCCTGAACTTGCTCGCACCCCTTGATCCAACAACTGATACTGTCGCACATGAAGGCAACATGCCGACCGACGGGTTTCCGAAAAATCAGGTTGTAAAACGTGGCAATGCTATCAACATCCTCGACCGTCATACCGAGGAATTGCGCAATCTCGAGGAGCGAGTCATCCGAGATCCAGCCACGTCGTCGCTGGATGGTCAGCAGGGCATCAATGGTCGCCCCTCGTGTGTCAGGGTAATGTTTCACGGCGTCTTCTAGCTCTCGGCGTTCAGTGTCTGACAACATAATGGAGTCGTATCCTCAGCCCCTATGCGAGCACATCTTAGGAACAGTGTTCACCGATCCACATCCGATAACACGTAATCCACACTCCCCAGCACAGCCAAGAGGTCCGAGAGGAGCTCGCCGCGCGCCATTAATGGCACCATCTGAATGTGGGCGAATGAGGGAGTACGGATTCTGGTCCGGTACGAGAGCTGTGACCCATCGCTCGTCAAGTAATAGCTGGTCTGGCCCTTTGACGATTCTGTGGGAATTTCTGCTTCACCAGGTGGAAGCACCGGCCCCCAACTCACCCCAACAAAATGATTGATGAGCGTTTCGATGTCGTGCATCGTGTGAGTCTTCAGCGGCGGAGTCGTCAGGGGATCGAGCGACGTGTAGTGACCGGATGGCATGGAATCGAGACATTGGCGAATAATCCGCAACGACTGACGCAACTCCAAGACATGCACCATCGCTCGATCATAACAATCGCCGTTTGACGCGACCGGGACTTCAAAGTCGAATTGCTCATAGCCGGAGTACGGACGGGCTTTGCGCAAATCCCACGGCAAGCCGCAGGCACGCAGCATCGGACCAGTCGCGCCCCACGCGATCGCATCATCGAGGGACAAGACCCCGATCCCGACCGTCCGCTGTTTGAGAATCGGATTGTCCATCACGAGGCGCTCATAGTCATCGAGTCGGCTGGGAAACCAATCAATGAATTGACGAACCAGCTGGTCCCACCCAACCGGAAGGTCTCGTGCCACCCCACCGATCCGGAGCCAATTCGGATGCATACGAGCACCACAAATGCCTTCGGCAATCGAGAGGATGCGCTCTCGATCGTTAAACATGTAAAAGACCGGTGACAAGGCGCCAATGTCCCCCGCAAAGGTCCCGTACCAGACAAGGTGGCTGGCGATCCGATAGAATTCGGACATCATGACGCGGATCACTTGTGCGCGCGGTGGCACCGTGATGCCAGCCAATCGTTCGACCGAGAGACAATACGGCATCTCGTTCAGCACGCCTTGGAGGTAGTCCACACGATCGGTGTAAGGAATATAGGAATGCCAGGTTTGCCGTTCGGCGATCTTTTCCTGGGAGCGATGGTGGAAGCCGATATCCGGCACGATGTTGATGATTTCTTCACCCGCCAGTTGCGCCACGAGGCGGAGCACGCCGTGCGTGCCGGTATGGGCCGGCCCGAGGTTGATGAACATATAGTCGAAGTCTGAGTCATGGTCATGATGGGTGCGGGCCAAGCCCCAGTCCTCCGGCTTGAATCGCAGCGCATCCTGGGTCATGACCAGTTTCTCGGGCGGTAACTGGAACTGCCCGATTTCCGTCGCACGAGAGGGATGATCCTTGCGGAGCGGATGACCGTCCCACCAAGACGGCATGAGAAGGCGCCGGAGAAAAGGGTGTCCCTCAAAACGAATCCCGAACATGTCGAAGATTTCTCGTTCATACCAATCGGCGTTTGGCCACAGATCGATGCTGGACGGCAGTGCGAGGGCCTCGCCGTCCAGCGCGACTTTGATGCGGAGAGATTGGTTCCGATCAAACGAAAAGAGGTGATAGAACACGGTAAACGTTCCGATCGGTAGTCCATCATGATGTCGGCGGAGCCGTTCATCTGTTGCGCTCAGGTCGAACAGCATGGGGAATGGACGAGGAATTTCAGATTTGATATAGCGGAGAATCTCCCGGAGCCGGTGCTTCTCGATCCAAATCGTTGGAATATCATCTTTGGTGGATTGCACCGCAGTCAGATATCCCTTCGCACCAAAATGGCTCGCGATCTCTACCACGAGTCCTGTGTGTTCGACGATCGGGATATCTCGCATGGCTGATGGTCGTGGAGTCATGAGTTGTCTTTGGAGAGACCGTCTGGTTGTCCGGCAAAATGAGGGGACAAGAGATCGGTCCGAGGAAGCACATCAATGCCGGGATATTCACGTTGACTCATCCGCTCCGCTCGTTTCACATCACGCATCGAGGGCATGATGGGTTTCTGAACCTCCTGTGGACCGAAATGCCAACTCAACGGCCGGCGCTCTGATCCGACCATGTTCTGGAGGAGCAGCAGGCATTCCATAAAGGCATGCGGCGGCGGCGGGCATCCCGGCATATACACGTCCACAGGAATGAATTTATCGACACCCTGCACGACAGAATAGGCGTCGAACATCCCTCCGGAGTTCGAGCAGGAGCCCATCGAAATCACCCAACGCGGCTCAAGCATCTGTTCGTACAGCTGCTTGATGACGGGAGCTACCTTCATGAACACTGTTCCTGATACGACCAACACATCGGCCTGCCGCGGTGAACCGCGTGCTACTTCTGCGCCAAACCGAGACACGTCGTAGACACTGGTCAGACTCGTGGCCATTTCGACGAAGCAGCACGACAAGCCGAAGTTCAACGGCCAGAGTGAATTCTTGCGTCCCCATGCCAAGAGGTCCTGAAGACGCGCAAAAAGTACCGACTGGTCATCGTAGAACTTCTTGACCTCCGTCGTGTGTGGCTTCGGGTGATGACGCACAGGCCGACGTTGAGATTGTGTATTCCAGTCGAGCGCGCCGGTAAGCCACAGATAGGCAAGCGATGCCAACAGAATGGCCACAAAGATGGTTACTTCAATAAAGCCCAGCCAGCCTGTTTCCGGCACAGCGACTGCCCAGGCATAGAGATACGCCGCTTCCACATCAAAAATGACGAAGAACATGGCGATCAAATAGTATTGCACCGGAGGGCGAACTTGAGCGCTGCCGGTCGGCTGAATGCCACATTCATAGGGGATGGCGGTTGCGCTTTCGGAGCGACGTTCGGGTTTTCTCCAGTGACGCTCGCCAAGCAAGGGAGGGAGTCCCAGCATGACCGCAATCACCACGCCGACACACAGCCCATAGACACAGATCTGCCAAATCGCGTCATCTACCATGGTAATAACTAACTATGTATTTGTGACATCAGTGGTCTTTCTAACCCTTGGATATCATGCGAAGCCTGGTTTGGCTTCAAAAAATGATATTTGTGCAATTGTGTAGGAGACACGTACTGCGAGAAGTGTGGTGAGAGAACACCTGAGGCGATGATCTTGTCGGGTGCTCTACGGTTCCTAGAGGTAAGACACTTAGACTGTTGAACAGGCTATCCTATGCGTGGCATCCCATCCTTATTTGTGTGTTTCCGATTCTTTACACGTCTCCCTTCGGGTCTTGAATTAGTTGATGAAGGAGCCGCCGTTCATCTACTTCAGTGCTTACTTCGCCGTTCAGGCGTGCAGCCAGCAAGCTGTCGAGAAGTTTCTTGAACGGCGGACCAGGTTTCAATCCCATAGCCTTGAGGTCTGCGCCGTTCAGAATCGGTTTCACATGCTGGTACGTCGTGAGGAACGCTGAGACCCGCCGCTTGACGGTTTCTCCTTTGCTCTTTGCCATGAGGATCAAGAGCGTTTCATCTGATAGTCCTGACAGGAGGTGGTACACGTCTGCGGGTTTGAGCGGTCGTTTCGATGCGAGTCGACGAACCATGTTGTGACAGGCCACGCGGGCCATTTTGAGCCTGGCGGTTTCCTGCTCAGAAAAAGGAAATCGTTTGAGCATGTCCTTCACCGCACGCTCGGGCAACATTTCGAGAAGTCCCATCATATAGGCCAACCAGACGTCCATCTTCCGATCTAAGAACAGGAGCCGGTACCAATCGACGGCTTCTTCGAGTGCGGCCAACAACCGATCCAATCGGTCTGACCAACTTAGCTTTGGATGGATGAACCTCAAGAGATTGAACTCCGTCAATCGTTTGATCCCCTGTTTTGGTTCCCGCTCGCCCAACAGCAGTTTCAGTTCTTCCAGAAGACGGTGGCCGGATAATCGTTGAAATAAATTCATCTTGACGGCGCCCGCGATCAACGCTGCCGTGTCCTTGCCCAAATGAAATCCAAACCGGGATTCAAATCGGATTGCCCGAAACACGCGGGTCGGATCTTCAACGAAACTCAGCCCATGCAAGACTCGGATCACCTTGTCATTTAGATCTCGCTGCCCACCATAGAAGTCCAGCACATCGCCGAAGCCCTTCCCGTTCAAGCGAACCGCCAAGGCATTGATCGTGAAGTCACGTCGATACAAGTCTTTCTTGATGGAA
>JACRQB010000073.1 GCA_016222925.1 Nitrospirota bacterium
AGCGACGACTCCGCGACGCCGGTGAGTCGGACAACCACATCATACAACTGCTGTACTCGCTCCGCTTTGATCGGCTCGAAGCCGTGTCCCAACACCGCGTGGTTGGCCGCATCCAGTAACGGCTTCATCTTCTGCCATTCCTTGAGAAAGGCTTGGCCCAGTTGATCGCCCAGTCCGGCCAACACACGAAACTGAGCTTGAAGCGGCAGTTTGTATTTGCCGTCAATGTCTTCGAGATAACAGGTTCTGCAGGTCTCTTGAAGCGCTTGCGGAAGCTGTCCCGGTGACACATCCCAACTCTTGATCTTGTGCGACTTATAGAGCCGGACTTGCGCGAACGCCTCCAGTGCACGAACAAGCGCTGTCATAGCCCCTTCCGGGTCATGGCCAACATGGAGATGCCTACCCACATGCGCCAATAAGTCCAGCGCCAGGTATTCTTTGACCTCCGCAGGGTCCAACACCAGCTTCTCGAGGAAACTCGCGTTGGCCTTTAGGGCAGGCAGGATCGCTTTCAATCCAGTCGGCCCGCCCCAGAGCGAAGCCATCTCCAGAGCTTTCGTCGCAGTCCTCAACTTGTCCCAGGCTTGCCGGTACTGAAACCGTTCCCAGAACTCATAGCCCTCGGCCAAATCGGTGAAGGCACGATAGAGCGGCTTGTGCCCGCCACTCACTCGCAGTTCTACGCCATGGAACAGTTTGGCCGCGGTGTGAAAGAGACCCCGGTTAAACAACTCGCATCCTTCCCGACGTGACACGGTCGCTTGCTCATCCCAAGGATTGCTCTGAGTCCAGACGAGCGTCTTGGGGCCCAACTCGACCCGATCACCCTCCTGACCTTCGCGCGCCCGAATCAGCTCGACCACCCGAGAAGTCCATGGGAGCGCCACCAAGGTGAGCGCGCCCGCCATCGCCGGGGTTGCTCCACTCAGATCCACGACCAGCTCTCCCGGCTGTATCTCCCAGGTCCGTAAAAGATCCGGTAACGACCGTGCAATCGTCTGATAGATAGATGGAAACTCCGTCGCGTCTGCCATCACGATCCAATCCCACCGCCTCGGCATCTGTTGGATCTTCGGCTGTACGTCCGATTCCACCAAGGCCTTGCTTCCTTCCGGCAGCACGAAACACAGGGCCTCCGGGTTGAGCCTGTTGATCGAATAGACCGCCGCCGCCGCATCATCGACCAATGCGACCACGAGCGCCTTGATGGGTTGGTCCTGTGCCATGGCCGGACGACTATACCATCGCACTCGCGCACGTTCAATTTGATGCGGCGAAACATGGAAACGGCCCTCGTCCTTGACAGCCTAGGCACCCTTCCCTAGAATCGCGAGCATGCAAACAATTGTTTTGACGGCTTTTGCGGACAGTGCCAAAGTCAAACAGCAATTTGCGCGCGAGCATGCCGATCGTATCGTGCAGGTCGCGACACTCATCGCGAACGCGTTCCAGAACGGGAATAAAGTCCTCCTGTTTGGTAACGGCGGGAGCTCGACCGATGCCGCACATATTGCAGCGGAGTTTGTCGGACGATACCAGCGCGACCGCATGCCGTTACCCGCGATTGCCTTGGCGACGGACATTGCCGCCATTACCTGCATCGCAAATGACTATGGGTACGAAGAACTCTTTGCCCGCCAGGTGCGCGCGCATGGCCGAAAAGGGGACATTGCGATCGGCATCAGCACCAGCGGGAATTCTCCAAACGTGCTGAAAGGTGTCGCGGCGGCCCGCGACGGTGGCTTAACTACGATTGCCTGGACCGGCGCCAACGGCGGAAAGCTGGCCGCGTTGGTCGAGTATCCTTTCATCGTCCCGTCTACGGTCACGTCTCGAATTCAGGAAAGTCACATCACGCTCGGCCACGTCTTGTGCGAATTGGTAGAGGATCATCTCCTTGGGAAAGCGTCCTGATCGGACATCCCCGACTCGGCCTCCCGCCTTGATCCCTCCGATCAACGCGTCTGACCTCAAGACCTATCCGCTGAAAAAACGACACAGCAAGGTTCGGCTTTCGGACTTGGCCGCGCCGTGGAAACGCGGGGGAACTTTCTCAACCTTCTCTTCCCGCCTCCCGAACATCCTCGCGGTCACAACATTGCGGGCCGTCACCCAGGCCATCGTGAAGGCGCATCGAAGGCGTCGCCCCGTCATCCTCGGAATCGGCGCCCATGTCATCAAGGTGGGGCTTTCCCCGATCATCACGGACTTGATGGAACGAGGCATCATCACGGCCGTGGCCATGAACGGGGCAGGAATTATTCACGACTTCGAATTGGCCTTCTTGGGGCACACCTCCGAAGAAGTCGATGCCGAGATCGACAATGGTCGGTTCGGCATGGCGGAAGAAACGGGACGGATTTTGAATGACGCCATCACGCGTGGCGCGAAAGACGGTCAGGGGCTGGGTGAAGCCATCGGCCGCTACATGAACCACACAGCCGATCAATTTCCGAATCGAGCCGTCAGCATTCTCGCCACAGGAGCGAAACTCGGGATTCCGGTGACCGTGCATGTCGCGATTGGAACCGACATTATCCACATGCACCCCTCGGCTGATGGTGCAGCCATCGGAGCCACGTCGCTCCTGGACTTCAGGCGTCTGACCGCTGTCGTCGCTGGGATGGAAGGGGGCGTCTACTTGAACGTCGGCTCGGCGGTGATTCTGCCGGAGGTCTTTCTAAAAACACTGTCATTAGGGAGAAACCTCGGCCATCCGATCGCTAATATTACGACCGTGAATATGGACTTTCTCTCCCATTACCGACCGCAGACCAACGTCGTGCGGCGCCCCACGCAAAAGGGCGGCCAGGGCTATTCCTTAACCGGCCACCACGAGATCATGCTGCCGTTGCTCGCAGCGGCCGTGCTGGAGGAATTGGGATGAGCCCAACCTCGTCCGCCCCGAGCCTGTCGGTACTCCTTTCTTCAGAATGGCTACAGGCCCGTTGGCAGCACTTGAACGCACAGTACTTTGCCGGTTCACTCAGGCCGATCGAGATCGTCTGGAGTCAGCGCCTGACCTCCTCGGTTGGGATATTTGCCTGTCGCGAAGGGCCAAAGACCTTCTCCCCCCTCACCCCGACTCACAGTCGTCGAGAAATTCGCCTTTCTCTCCCGCTCTTTGAACAGCTCACCGCACGGACACCCTACGCGGAACAGGAGCTGCTCAACACCTTGGCCCATGAAATGATTCATCAATGGCAATTCGATGTATTGAAACGTCGGCCTGATCATGGTCTGGATTTTTTGCGGAAGATGGCGCAGATGAATCGAACAGGAACCGTCGCCGTGACGACGTACCACACGCTGGAGAAGGAAGTAATGGCCTTAGCGAAATTCGCCTGGCGATGCCAAGACTGCGGTCGACTCTATCGACGGCACCGAAGAACGATCCAGCCAAAACGCCATCACTGTGGATCCTGTCGAGGCGCATTGCAGGAACTCGTCTCACCGACTCAACTGATCGAGGATCGTCCCACGCCCTACCTCACCCGGACATTAGACTCATCATCCCGGTCAACCAGACCGACTAGCCTCGGCAAAGCACCAGAGCAATTGACGCTTGAATGGACGTGATGTGGGAAAGGGACTCTGACGGGGAAACGCAAGCTATGCCGCTTCTTGGCTTTTGTCAGGCCGGGAACCTTTGTACTCCTGATTGACTCGGCCCATGACACCGGCCAGCGCGTCTACCGAAATAGGTTTGGAGAGATAGTCGTCCATCCCCGCAGCCAGACACCGTTCACGGTCTCCCTGCATGGCGTTGGCTGTCATGGCAATAATCAGCACCCGACGCGGAGTTTCACGTTCCGGGCATCGAGTTTCTGGTTGGAGGCCGGAATGTTCCGGTCTTGGGCCAGAAACCTCAAAATCGCAACTCGAAACAGTTCCCGCCGCCTCATGTTCCCGAATAAGGCTTGTCGCTTCGAAGCCATCCATGTCCGGCATCTGGCAATCCATGAACACCACGTCATAGCGAATGCGTGATACCGCCTCGACTGCCTCACGCCCGTTGGTCACGACATCGATTCGATACCCCAACCGCTGGAAGAGGCGAACGGCTACTTTTTGATTAAGGATGTTATCTTCGGCCAGGAGAATACGGAGATCCACCGTGGCCTTGGTTTCTGCAAGGCTGTGTCGAGTGATGAGTGGGGGCGCGTCGCTCGTGGCCGACAGACCTGGACTAAGGGGACGCTGCGTGAGGACGGCAACGAGACAATCGTGCAACTGTCGCTCACGAATCGGCTTGGTCAGGTAAGCTGCTAACCCCGCCTCTTTGGCTGTCTTCGCATCTCCCCGCCGACCGAACGACGTGAGCAGGACGAGTTTGGTCCCGCCTCCTTCAGGTCGTGTCTTGATCGCGCGTGCCAATTCGATCCCATCCGTCGGACTCATATCCACGTCCAACAGCGCAAGATCGAACCGCGGTTGCCCGCGCCGACCGCTCAAGACATCCAACGCCTCGGAGCCGCTGTGGATCAGTGTCGGTTGCATTCCCCATTTCTTCGTCATCAGCTCCAAGATCCTTCGATTGATGACCTTATCATCCACGATCAAGATGCGGAGACCTGCCAACACAGCGGCAGCCACATCGGCACTTCGGGAGCCATCAACCTGCTTGCGCAGACTCATCGTAAACCAAAAGCAGCTCCCCTCTCCAACCTGGCTCACCACCCCAATCGTTCCTCCCATCATCTCGACAAGACGTTTGCAAATCGCAAGACCGAGGCCGGTCCCACCATATCTCCTCGTCGTGGACCCATCGGCCTGGCTAAACGACCGAAACAGTCGTTCGCGTGCTTGCTCGGCGATCCCAATCCCGGTGTCCGTGACCGCAACGCGAATCATCGCATCATCCTTCGATTGAGCCTCAACCGTCACTTCCACCACCACATCGCCACGTTCGGTAAACTTGATGGCGTTCGCCGTTAAGTTCATCACCACCTGCCGGAGGCGACCCGGATCACCAAGCAGATTGCGCGGCACATCGGCGTGAAAAAGACAGGCCAGATTGAGCCCTTTGGATGACGCGCGTTCCGCCACGAGGTCCAACGACTCGTCGATGGCAAGGCGAAGATCGAACTCCAACACCTCTAAATCCAGTTTCCCTGCTTCAATCTTAGAAAAATCGAGAATGTCGTTGATGATCGTGAGGAGATGGTCTCCACAACTGTGGACCGTCTCCGCATATTCACGTTGTTCCTCCGTCAATGTGGTCTCCAGCAACAGACCGGTCATCCCGATCACACCATTCATCGGCGTTCGAATTTCGTGACTCATGGTCGCCAAGAACGACGACTTGGCTTCGGTGGCGGCTTTAGCTTCCCTCAATGCGGCATCCAGCTGCTGATTGATATGCTCCAACTGTCGGGCATAATTCTTCTGTGCTTGCTCCGCTTCTTTCCGACTCGTGATGTCTCGGATAAATGCGCTGAAGATGACGGCCCCTTCGACGGCTAACGGCGTCATAGCGATTTCAACTGGAAATTCACGGCCGTCGCGCCTAAGCCCGATCATTTCGACCAGCCGGTTTGAGAGGGGCACATCCCGGGGTTCAAGAAGCCGCTGAACATAGTCGCGATAGCTGAGTCGATGGGACGGTGGAAAGATGGTGTCGGCAACGTCACGCCCGATCACCTCATGCGCAGACCAGCCAAACACCTGTTCAGCCTGAACATTCCATTCGGTAATTCGGCCTGTACGATCCATTGTCATCACGGCGTCGAGGGCGGTGTCGATAATCAGGCTGGTCCGGGCTTCGTTCTCATGCAGTGCCGCTTCCACTTCAGTTCGCTCGACGAACAGGCCGATCTGTCTTCCGACCGTGCCCAAGGTTCTCAGTAAATCCCAATCCTTAGCCTGAGGCTCGCTGCTGAAGAGCTCGATGACGCCGTAGACGTGAGCCCTCAGCCAAATCGGAAATGCACAGGCCGCGTGCAGCATTCCCATCGCTTCGACAGGCCCACGCGTAAATAGAGGGTCTCTTGCGATATCCTCTACCCACAGAGGCTCGCCGCGGGCCCAACAGTGCCCCGGCAGATCGGACCCGGCAGTGTGGGCTACCTGCCGACCTCTTCTCATGAACTCCTGCACCATCGTGGTATCAACCGCCCAGTCCTGCGTGCAGATAATGGTTCGCCGGTCGTCTTGCACCCGCCAGAACAAACCGACATACCAATCGAGATTCACGACAATGGCCTGGAGAAGGTCGGGGACCGCTTGCTCGACGGTGGAGGCGCCTGCGAGCACTTTGGCCACAGCATGCTGAAGAGCTTGCCGACGATCGGCACGCCTTTGCTCTGTTACATCCCGGATGACGCTGAGGACCGCCTGCACAGTGCCATCACTGGCTGGAAGTGGGACGAACGTGACCTCGACCCACCGGACCTGCCCCGCTAGTCCGATGAGCCGCCCTTTTCCACAGGTTTCCCGGCCTTCCCTAGCCGCCCTATGCATTTCTTCGATCTGTAGACAATCGTTCGTCTGGATATACGTTCGAACATCTGTCCCCACAATCTCTTCTGAAAATCCCGCCTCGAAGAGGAGACAGCCCGCAGGATTGAGTTGAAGCACCCGGTAGTCGAGCCCAATGACCAATATCCCATGGGGTTCAGCTTCCAACATACTCCTGAGTCGCTGCTCACTTTCCTGGAATCGGATTCTTTCGGCCTCCGCGAGGGCCCGACCGGTCCGCGCTCGCCAGGATGTCCGTATAAGGAAAAAGATCAAGGGTGCGACCAGCAGAACATTGGCCGCTGCAATGACCCAGAACGTACTGACCGCATCCATAATCACGCGCTCCCGGCATACCCATAGCCCCAGGCCAGATCCCTCGCCAGGCCTTTGAGTCCGTTATGTGCTGTATCGGTCCGTTATGTGATGACTTGAGAGCCTGCTGAAACACCCTGCGCGTCACGGAATAGTGCCAGGAACCAAGACGACAGACGCCGTCTAGCCCGCATTATTCATGACAGTTCGTCGCGAGATCGCCAAGCCGCGTCGTGAGACCGGCGCGCGGAACCCGGAGGACCTGAGGCGTACTCGTGGAGTACGTCGAAGGTCCGATGGGCGAGCCCGCCGGCCGCAGGCTTGTCGGAACAGCGGATCGGCGATTGCAGCAGAAGGGTCATGAATAATGCGGGCTAGCCCGATCCTCTTTCCATGTAGCCGACAGGACGATCTGCACGGTATGATGGGACCATGACTACAAAAGTGTTGCCACGCGATCAACTCCTCTCCGTGCTTTCCGGTGAACGGGAAAATGGGAAACGGATCGTATTCACAAACGGCTGTTTCGACCTGATGCATATCGGACATACCAGGTATCTGCAGGCGGCCAAGGCACTGGGCGATGTCCTGGTCGTCGGGGTCAACAGTGATGTCTCGGTTCGTACACTGGACAAGGCACCTGACCGACCGATCGTACCGGAAGCACAACGGGCTGAGGTACTGGCTGCCTTAGGCTGTGTGGATTTTGTGGTCATTTTCGAGGAATCCGACCCGCTCCAACTCATCACAACCGTCCAACCGGATGTCCTGGTCAAGGGAGGGGATTGGGCGATCGACCGGATCGTCGGCCGCGAATTGGTTGAAGCTCGTGGAGGTGTCGTCAAAACGATCCCGCTGGTTCCCGGTCTCTCCACCACCGGTCTCCTTCAACGCATACAGTCAACCGCGAAGTGATGCGTGTCTGAAGTCAACGTCCACCTCCCAGCCTGGCTTGCCCCGCTTCGTTCGGCACTCGACCACGAGAAGGCCCGTGTCTGCCTTCTCGGAGCGCACGGGCCGACATCGGCCTGCGCCCTGACGCTACTCGACCGCGGCAGCCCATGGGTCGTTGTGACCGCGAGCGACGAGTCCGCCGAACGAATGTTTAATGACTTGTGCTTCTTCTATGGACTGATGGGTCGTCCGGTCGAGGACCTCGCCTGGTTCCCGGAATGGGAAACGCTTCCCTACGAAGCAACGGCACCGCATGTCGGGTTGATTGCACACCGAATGACGACCCTTCATCGCCTGCTCATCAACCCGCCCACCATCCTCGTCACCTCCGTCGCCGCCGCAATGCATCGTGTGATTCCGCGCTCAACATTTGAGCAAGCGATCTTTCACTTCCAAACGGCTGCCGCCTTCGAACGGGAGTCGCTGGTCACCAACCTCCTTCGCCTGGGATACCGACGAGTGTCCGTCGTGGAAATCCCCGGAGAATTCAGCGTTCGTGGCGGCATCATTGATGTCTTCTCGACCGCGTACGCGAATCCAGTCCGTGTGGAATTTCTCGGGGATCATGTCGAATCCATTCGCCTGTTCGATCCCTCAACCCAGACCTCCATCAAAAAATTGAATGAGGGCTGGGTGTTACCTGCGCGGGAGTTCGTTCGACCTCCACAGGCCCCGGAAGCAATCGTACCGATCGAAGCGGATGCTGAGTGGCGAAGCCCTGACTTGTACGATTCCATGGACACATTGTTCGACTATCTCACCACCGCTCCGTTCCTGGCGCTCGATCAACCAGAGGCCCTGAAGAAGGCCTGTGAGACGGCCTGGGAGAAGATCGACGACGGATATCTCCGCCATGTCGACCGGGATGCCACACAGCCGTATCCCTCGCCTGAACGACTCTTTCTCACCTGGGAGGGCATCCAGCAGAAGATCACGACTTGGCCCATATTGGCTCTTGAACCTTTGGCAGCGCCGGACTCGACCTGGAATCAGACGTTTTCGTTTTCCGCCCAGGCGCCAGGCAGCATTGGACTGGGAATCAGGGGTACCGCCTTCAGTCAGACCCTGGGCCTGTTAGAAGGGCTCAGGAACGAACATCGGGTCGTCTTGGTGGCCCGAAGCCGCGGGCAGGTCGATCGCTTACTCGCCTTACTCCGAGAGCACGATTTGCCGGCCGACCCATGGAACCCGACGGCCTGGTCCAGCCAGAGAACCGGAAAGCTCCCGTTTTATGTGCTGCACGGCGATCTGTCGGCGGGGTTTCTCTCCGGAGACCTTCGGCTCGCGCTCCTGACGGAAGAAGAGCTCTTCGCGAAGGGCGCCCGCCACAAACCGCAACCAAAAAGCAGAACCGCGACCTTCCTCTCCTCGTTGGAAGATCTGAACGTGGGCGACTACGTCGTGCATGTTCAGCACGGCATCGCCAAATATCGAGGGCTCAAGCGCCTGTCGGTCCAAGATTTTGAGAGCGACTTCCTGATTCTCGAGTTCTCCGGTGGAGATACGCTCTATGTTCCGCTCGATCGACTGAATCAGGTGCAACGGTACGGCGGAGCCGAAGGCCATGTCCCTCGACTGGATCGCCTGGGCGGGACCAGTTGGGCCAAGACCACGGCGCGGGTGAAGAAAAATATCGAGGAAATGGCCCAAGAATTGATCGATCTTTACGCAAGCCGCGAACTGGTGAAACGGAATGCTTACGGCACGACCACGACCCTGTACCACGAATTCGAAGCCGCCTTTGAGTACGAAGAAACAGCGGATCAGCTCAGGGCCATCGGAGACATCGGCCGCGACATGGAGTCGACCAAGCCCATGGATCGGCTGGTCTGCGGGGACGTCGGTTACGGAAAGACCGAAGTAGCCATGCGCGCGGCCTTCAAGGCCGTGGAGCATGACCGCCAAGTGGCGGTGCTGGTCCCGACGACGCTCTTGGCCCATCAACACTATGACAACTTTGCCGAACGATTCGCGCCCTTTCCGATGCGCGTTGCGCTGCTCTCACGGTTCCAATCGCCCAAGGAGACCAAAGCGATCCTGAAGGACGTCGGCGCGGGAACCGTCGATGTCGTGATCGGCACTCACCGTCTGCTGCAGAAAGACGTGGCTTTCCGGCAACTCGGCCTCGTGATCATCGACGAAGAGCAATGGTTCGGCGTCAAACATAAGGAGCGGCTGAAGCAACTTCGCACCCAGATCGACGTGCTGACGTTAACCGCCACCCCCATTCCGCGCACCCTCCAAATGGCGATGTCGAGCGTGCGAGATCTCTCGATCATCGATACCCCGCCGGCCGGACGATTGGCGATTAAGACGGAGGTAGTCCGGTTCAGCGAGAAGGCCGTACGAGACGCTATCTTGCGGGAACTCGGGCGTGGAGGACAGATCTATTTTGTCCACAATCGGGTCGAAACTATGGAGCGAATCGGGGCATGGCTGCACCAATTGGTTCCCGAAGCCCGGATGGTTATGGCCCACGGCCAGATGGATGCGAGGCCGCTGGAAGCGGTGATGCTGAAATTCGTGAAGCGTGAGGCGGATGTCCTGATCGCTTCGGCCATCATCCAGTCCGGACTCGATGTCCCCAACGCCAACACCATTATCGTCAATCGAGCTGATCTGTTCGGCCTCGCACAGTTGTACCAGTTACGCGGACGAGTCGGGCGGGGTGGACCGGATTCCGCATCGCTGCGGCAGACATGGAGATCCGAGGAGCCGGCAACCTTCTGGGCAAGCAGCAGTCTGGTCATATCGCCGCGATCGGGTTGGATCTCTACATGCAAATGGTAGAGCAGGCTGTTCAGCGGTTGAAGGGACATGTGATCGAGGAGGACCCTGACCCGACGCTGCAGTTCCCGGTTTCAGCGTTTATTCCGGAGCACTATGTCACCGACCCGCACCACCGCCTGTCCCTCTATAAACGGCTGACGGCTTGTGGTCAAATCGGCGAGCTGGCCCTGCTGCATGGGGAAATTCAGGACCGTTATGGTCCCCCTCCGGAACCAGTCGAACGGCTGCTTGAAGTGATGCAACTCCGGACCCACGCCAAACGCCTTCGGCTGGCCTCGATCGAGGTACACGACCAGACAACCAAGGTTGTGTTTCACCCGAAGGCCGTCATCCCTGAGAGCTCCGTCCACCGCTTGATGGACCAGCTGAAGAAGCGACTGAAGTTCCTGAGCCCCCTCGCTTTCGAGATCCAGATGCGTCAGAGCGACTGGCCCTCGCTTTTTTCGGAACTCAACGCAATCTTGCAAAGCCTCGATCTCTGTGATACCAAGACCATCCAAAGGGATGCGAATGTCTCGTAATCGAGATCCACATGTACCTCAACTTATGATGCCCTTCCGGTTGCTAATCTTCTGTAGGACGTATTGTCTCCCTGGGCTGTTTGCCAGCCTCTTAGCCGGTTTGGGGCCGGTGATGTTGGGGTGTGCCGAGCGACAGGAAGAACCGGTTGTTGCCCTGGTGAATGGGCGCGCCATCACCCAAACCGAATTCGATCTACGCTGGGGCGAGCTCTCCAAGGCCACACGCTCCCGCTACGAGAAGGAGGGGGGTAAGCAACGGTTCCTGGATGAACTTATCACCCGAGAGCTGTTGATGCAGGAAGCCCGCCGCCGGGGTCTTGATCAGGACGATACGATTCGAGACAAGACACAACGGTATAAAGAGCAGTTGATTCTCGACGAGCTATTGAAAGACAAGCTCCAATCCAAGGTCGAGCTCACCCAGGCCGAACTCGACGCCTACTACGAAAAACACGCCAGCCAACTTTTGGATCCCTTGAAGGCCAATGTCTCGGCGATGCTGCTCCCCAATGTGTATGCCGCCAAAGACCTTGAAGCACAGGTGAATCGAGGCGGTAATTTTGCCAAGTTTGCGCAGCGCTACTCGATCGACGAAAAGACGAAATCGAAGGGCGGCGAGCTCGGGCCCTACCGGAAAGGTCTGGTCCTCCCCGAGGTCGATGCCGTCATTCACACCCTCAAACTTGGGATCGTCAGCGCGCCGATTAAGACCGACCACGGCTATTACCTGGTCGTGCTGACCCCGCTTGACGAGGCCGTTATTCAAGCCGATTTAGCGAAGCAGGAACGGCTTCGGCAAGAATTACTGGCCGATAAGCGCCGCAAACAATTCGAAGAGGTCATCGCCGACATTCGGACCAATGCCGCAGTTCGCCTCGCCGAAGCTTCCCGCTATATCACCGAGGACACCGGAAAACGTTAACCTCCACTCGATTTCCACGAACCCACTGCTTCGTGTAGAATCATGCATCAGAGCTCTCTACCCCGAGATGAACGCATCATGAGACAGATACCGGTCGATTTAGATTGGTTGGCTTCACTCGTGTTCCCACTCGCCCTGTTGATGATCTCGATATGGCCCCCGGCCTTTTCCGAGGCCCGACTTCAAGATCGCATCGTCGCGATCGTCAATTCTGAATTGATCATGTTGTCGGATATGAAGCGTGAATTTGAAACGGAGCAAGAACGGCTTTCCCGCGAGCACCATGGAAGCGATCTGGCTCAGCGGTTGAAAACAGCGGAGTACATGGCCTTGACGAAGCTCATCGAGCGGCGCTTGCAACTGCAGGAAGCCAAGGCTCAAAAGGTTCAAGTGTCTGATCTGGAAGTAAAGCAAGCCCTTGAACAGATGAAGCGACAAGGCAGTCCCCTCAACATCACCAATCCGAATGATGTACAGACCGTTCGTGACCAGCTCCTCCTCATGCGAGTCATCGACCAGCATATTCGCGGCAACATTACCGTCGGAGACTCCGAGCTTAAGCGGTTCTACCAAGAGCATCGCGATCGGTTCGCTCTTCCCGAAGAGTACCAGCTGAGCCAAATCCTCATTCAACCGCGCTCCTCCGATGGATTGGCCGAGGCCTTGACCAAGGCCCGCCGAGCCATGGACGACTTGAAACGAGGTGAAAAATTTGAAGACGTCGCCACGCGCTACTCCGACGGCGCCAACGCCTTGCAGGGTGGACAACTCGGATTAGTCCGACAGGGGGAACTCATCCCGGCAATCGAACAGGCCGTCGCTCACTTAGTGCCTGGAGGAATCTCCGATATCATCGAGAGCCCTGAGGGAATCCAGATTATCCGTATGGATGACAGAAAGCCGAAACGGTTTCGCCGATACGAGGACGTCCGGCGAGAAGTTCAGGAGCTGGTCTATCAGCGGAAGAGCGATGACATGTATCAGTCTTGGCTGGTGGAACTCAAGAACAAGGCCTACATCGAGATCAAGTTCCAGCACGAGACGAGCACAGCCCACCGATAGCATCGAGATCAAGTTCCAGCACGAGACGAGCACAGCCCACCGATAGCCCTGGCCCTCTGTGCCTGAACTAAAGTCACTCAAGGCCTGTGCGAAGGCTGCCGGCCACATCGCGAATGGCTCTCCACACCCGATCCCGTCCATCCCCGGTCACCGATGAATACGGAATCAACACCTCCCCCTCAGTGAGTCGTAAGACACGATGGGTCTGGTTGAGCGTACGGACCCGCTCGGCAGGCTTCAACTTGTCGACCTTGGTCGCAACGATGAGGGGATTCCGGTGGATCGAACGCAGCCACGCGAGGGTCTGAGAATCCTGGTCGGTCGCGACCCGGCTGTCCACCAACATCACGACCGCGAGCAGCGAGGCTCGGTCGACAAGATAGTCTTCCATCAGCGGTCCCCACTGAGTGCGGACCGATTTCGACACTTTGGCAAATCCATAGCCTGGCAGGTCCACCAGATGGAATTGCGAAAGATCTGGGTCGGAGGTCGAGACGAGAAACACGTTCACGGCTCTCGTCTTGCCTGGCGTCCGGCTGATTTTTGCCAGATCTCGACGATTGAGCAACGAATTGATCAACGACGATTTCCCCACATTGGAGCGCCCCACAAAGGCCACCTCGTGGCGATTGCCGGAAGGAAACTGTTCTGGAGACACACAACTTTTGATAAACTCAGCGGCGAAGATTTTCATGTCGTTACCCCGCATTATTCATGACGGTTCGTGGCGAAATTGCGAAGTCGCGTTGCGAGACGGGCACGCGGAGCCCTGAGAAAGCGAGGCATACTTGAAACAGTATGTCGAGGTTGCGAGGGGCGAGCCTGCCCGCCGAAGGCTCGTCGTAGCAGCGAATTCGCGATTGCAGTAGAAGCGTTCATGAATAGTGCGGGTTAGGCTGATCAATGGATTCAAGACAGAAGCCCGATCACAGTCCGACCTTTCTGCGTCACTACACATACGACCCTCCTCCGCCCAAGTCAACCGGCCGACGCACGCCGACTCGTCTGCTCCTTTGGAGCACCGCACTCATCGGACTTCCGTTGGGCCTCCTGGCCATGAGCTGGCTGATCATGCTTCCAGACGTAGACGTCCTCGCAAGGGCCAACCCAATATCAACGGCGCTTATGGACCATCGGCAGACTCAGGCGAAGGAACAGGGCCGTGCTGCCCCACGACAGTGGATGTGGATGCCGCTCTCACGTATCTCTCCTCACCTTCGCCATGCGGTCGTGGCGGCGGAGGATGCGTCGTTTTTCACTCACGAAGGATTCGACTGGGAAGGAATGAAAGAGGCAGCGAAATACAATCTCGAAGCAGGCGAACTCAAGCGTGGTGGAAGCACCATTACTCAGCAGCTGGCCAAAAACCTCTATTTGTCATCCGAACGATCCCTATTTCGAAAAGCACGGGAAGCACTGATTACGCGCTCCCTCGAACAGCGTCTGACGAAAAAGCGTATTCTCGAGTTATACCTCAACGTCGCCGAGTGGGGACAGGGCGTCTATGGCGCTGAAGCCGCGGCTCGTCATCACTTCGGGAAACCCTCGTACGATCTCACAACCGACGAAGCCGCCTGGCTGGCGGCCATTTTACCGTCGCCGCGCCGATATGATCCCCTGCGAAAAACCACGTTCCTCACTCGCCGCCACGAACGTATCCTGAAATGGATCGATCGGCAATCCGCAACGCCCGTGCCCATCGCCGATGAGTAGACGCACTGATCCGTCGTTACTCTGAATACTCAGAAGCGTCGCCGACCTCAGAAAAATCCTGCTCGCCGAAGATGGCCGACTCGTGGGTGTAGTGTTTGAATTCGAGGAGATTATGCGACGGGTCCTCCAGAAAGAACGTGTGGTGCTCGATACGCGTTCCAGGGAATCGCACACGAGGTTGTTGGTAGAAAGACAGGCCTTTCGCTTTGGCTCGATCCGCTAGCGCCTGCCAGTCTTCTTGTGAAAGAAAGGTCAACCCGAAATGGCGTGGGTAGATACCTTTCTGTTTCGAGGATTCATCCGGCACGACGTGCGCGACAAGCTGATGACCGGCAAGGCCAAGCGTGACAGCCTGTTTCGATCGCCGCCCGACGGTACACCCAAGGCCATCCACGTAGAACCGAAGCGTGGCTTCTACATCATGAATCGGAAAAGCGAGATGAAAAAGAATTTTACTCATTTCACATCTGATGAGTTCATTGGCGGTAAATTGGCTGCAATTTATCCGCCAACTTCTGTATGAGTGAATCAGACATTTCAGTAGGCTTGAAAAATGGCGTCAGAACGATGCCAGACTTCTCATAAACTTTGCAATAATCGAATGCCTCGCATTTTCCATCAGGTGCAAGAAGTTCCTCGAAGTAATCTGATCGATTAGACCCAAAGCACACGGTTATCTTCGGAGCGTGAGTTTTCCATTCAGACCTTAACAGCGGAAATCGTACTTCCTTCACTATCCGCTCATACTCAGTACGATCTTCCTTTCCATATCCGAAAAGATCTTTGTAGTGAGGTGGCCATTCACCGGCATCAGAAGGCTTTCCCAGAGGGAATAGGTTCGTCTGGAAAGTAATACCATCTCGCTGCAAAAGCTTTTAGTTGCGGTATTCTTTCCATCCTTCAAAGCCATGCGCACCTGGATTTGTGATCGCTACTACAAGTTTGCTCATTATGTCGTATATCTTGGTGTATCCGTGGCCCATTTCCCTAGCTTTCCTTTCAATTTCACCCTTTTCATCCGGAAACCAGCGGTCTGCGTACATATCATACTGCTGCTGAATTTTCTCTGGATCTTCCCCCCAAGTGCTAGCCTCTTCGATGCCAAAGAACCAAATCGGAGCATAGATGACGCCAAATCCAATGAACTCATTCACAATTCTGAAACGATCTTCCGCGGTCTTGGGTGCCATAAGTTTTCCCTCTCTGTTGAATAAAAGTCTTGGAGCATGTTTTTTCGCTAAAACAAATTTTGGTGTCGGGCTATGTATCGCTATTGTTTGACCCCACAAAATCCCACCGCCTCCCGTTCCTCCATCGATTCCCCAGGCTTCGACGCCTCTTTGCGCTGCATTCGAAGCGTGTCCAGACTCTTGAGTAAATGATCATCGGCAGGATCTAGCCCATCATGCGCGCATTCGAGCAGCACGTTGACCACGATTTCTTGGACATAGGCCATGGAAAACCCTTCAGACCGTTTGGCCGCCGATTCCAGCGCCGATTCGGAGAAGTATGGTCCTCCTTTTCTGCGGAGAAGTTCAAGACGCTGTTCATACTTAGGCAAGTCAAACCGCCAGACTCGGTCGAACCGGCTTGGGCGATGAATTAGCGCTGGGTCCAGCTTGTCCGGCTCGTTGCAGGTTGCGATCACCAGCACCCCGTTCAATACCTTAAGTCCATCCAAGAGGTTCAAGAAGTGGGATATCGAGACGCCTTTGGCATTCACGATTCGGTCGAGATCCTCCAAGAGGACAACCGCCGGCGTACACCCCTCGGCGAGGTCCAAGGCGTTGTGGAGCATGACATCGTCCACATCCGCCGTTCCCAGCACGGAAATGAATTTCGCAGGCGTGTTGGACGCCAGTGTCTTGAGCGTCAGCGTTTTCCCGCAG
>JACRQB010000074.1 GCA_016222925.1 Nitrospirota bacterium
CGTCGCTCGTCTAGTCTCGAATGACTACCGAGCCGATCACATAGGAACCGGCCCGTCCCGACTTGGTTCCTCGGACCCGAACCTCCGATACATCGCGTGTATGCTCACGGATGTTCCAGGTGTTGCCAGCCTTCAGCTCCGGCCAGAACCACCAGGTTCCATCGCGTTTCCTGAACCAGAGTTGAATTGAAGTATCCGGCAGTACCGAAATCGATTCCATGTCGAAATAGGTCGGTGCACGAGTCTCAGGATTGCTCACCCAAACTTTGACCCACTGATTCTGATCATGCGAGGATAGGACGCGGGGAGTTTTCGCCCAATCAACCTCTGTGCATCTAAAGTCCACAAGTTTGCCGAATCCACGGCCGAGGCCGTCTCCAGGATCCGGAAGGGTGTAGCATTCGATCCCTGCTTCCATGCTCAAGTGGAAATGCGTGAGGCCGATCGTGTCGACGTTGATGTCATGTTTGGAACAGCGCTGACGATAGGTCCAGCAGTCGCTGTGTTTCGATGGATCACATGTCTGCAAGGGGCCAAATCCAATTCGGCTCGTTCTGTATGCCAAGGTTGATCTCGCCTGGGAATAGATATGTTCCAGCGCGCTCTCATCGTCGAAATTGACCAGGCATTGTTGAGGACTGCTGCCGTTGGGACGGGCTTGTACGACCTTGGGCGGTTGATTCTCCCGTTCTCGTTCGGTCACTTGTTCGGGCGTAGCTTGTGTGGGGGGACCTAGCGGGCTTACCGGTTTCATCTGAGCACAGGCTCCCAGTAATGCCGTCAAAAATACACAGAGAGCCATCTTGAAACCATGCCCCGTCACTTGAACTAGTGAGCGCATCGCTGTTCCTTTCTCTTGCGCCAACGCGAGCCAGTATGCCAACTTCTCATTCTCCATCCTACGGTGTAATTGTAGCAGTGAAAAACGTGAGGCGTTCAGGTCATTTACTCATGAAAAAAACGCGTGGTATAGTCCGAGGTCCTAAAAGCCAAAATATATGTGCATTGTCTCAGGGAGATAGAGTGATTGCAATGACTCATTGGAAGCCGTATCTCGTGAAAAAAGGCCCCTATGTCGACTGAGGTTCCGGTCAAGTTATACCTTGATAAGTTATTGAAAGATTGTCGGAAAGTATCGGTCGACCTGGCTCTGCTTCGTGGTCCCGTGAAGGCGAGGGTGCTGCATGCGGTGGCCGATCGAGTCGCTGCGGATCAAGGCGCTATTCTCGCGGAAAATGCCAAAGATGTCGAGGCTGTGGGAAAGTCCTTTGAGAATGCGGACATGAAAGATCGGATGAAGGCTGCTGTGGCTCGCGTCCGTCTGACGATCGACCAGATGAAAGAGATTGTTGAGCGACTGCATTGCATCGCCGATCTGCCAGACCCCATCGGCGCCGTGACCTTGCGACGGGAACGCCCGGATGGATTACAAGTCTCCAGGGTGAGGGTGCCGATCGGAGTGGTCGGCGTGATCTCCGAACGGAGTCCGCTCGTCACCGTGGAATCAATTGCACTTTGTCTGAAGTCGGGCAATCTCTGCATCTTTCGTGGGTCTCCGGAATGGAAGCTGACGCATCAGGCGATTCATGCGCGATTTCGTGAGGCGGCAACGGAGCACGGCATACCCCATGGGGCCTGGGTGCTCATAGATCGCCAAGAGAAAGAAGTCGCGCTCGACCTGATTCGATCAGGGAAAATCCTCGATGCGCTCATTGTGCGTGGCGGAGCCGGGTTACGCAAGACGGTTGCGGAGCAAGCCAAGGTCCCGGTGCTGTGCGATGATGGAGGCCTCACGCAGTTGTACATCGATGAAACCCCCGATATTTCAGTCGCCCAAAACCTGGTGATCAACTCGAAGGTGCAGCAGGCGGGAGCCTCCAATTCGCTGGATACCTTGCTGGTGCAGCAGATTGTGGGTAGGCAGTTCTTGCCTCCGTTGATCAACCGCCTGCTGGACCAGTTCAAGGTGGAAGTGCATGCTTGTCCAAAGACGGTCGCACTCATGGGGCAAATGGCGATGACGGGACATACCGCGATCATCCCAGCGACAGAGGCGGATTGGCATACGCAGTTCGCCGGTCCGACCCTGGCTGTAAAAATGGTCGAAGACCTCGATGAAGCGTTGGCCCATATTAAGACGCATGGTCCCTGTCTTACCGCCGGAATCGCCACCACACGCTATGAGTCGGCGATGCGATTCACTAGAGAAGTTGATGCCAGTGCGGTGCTGGTGAATGCATCAACCAGGATTCATGCCGGTGATAGCTTCGGAATGGGGAGCGACGTGGGGCTGAGCGTGGAGAAACTGCACGCGAAGGGGCCAATCGGTTTGGAACAGCTGACCTGCGAGAAGTATGTGGCCTTCGGGTCGGGGCAGCTTCGGCTTCCCCATCCGGTGCCGGAAGCGTACTTTGACGCCATTATGCTCAAACGGCCGTAGATGCCCGCTCAAAACGCTTCCCAGCTTTCTTCTCAGTCGTTCGAGCCACGTCACGTACCCGCACCACGTACGCCTCGTGGTTCTCACTCCTTGCGGCCTTGTCGTGGACTGTTTTGAGCAGGCGTAGAACATGACGAATAATCCATTGCGGCAATTGCTTCGCGAGCATCTTGCGTGGTGGGGGCTCAGGCATTTCACATCCGACCGTGAGTACTTCTTGTGGCAGCGACAACAGCTCTCCGTCGAAGAGCTGAACCAGCTCAACATCCATGTCGAACGAAAACGCACAGGCGATTCTGTCGATGAAAGGGCGTTCTATGATCTAGCCGCGCATCCGAGGATCTTCCCGATTCTCTATAGCCAGCGGTATGAATATTATGAAGCGATCGGGCTGCAAGCGATGGCTCATCTTGGTAAGGTTCAGGACATTCTCGATTTCGGTTGTGGCCTCGGCATTCTGACGACCTTGTATGCCCTCCGCTTCCCTGATGCGAATGTGGTCGGTCTCGATCGCTCGGCGGCGTCCATTGCGATTGCACAACAAAAGGCGAAGGATCTGGGCCTGCGTAATCTTCGGTTCATCTGCCTCGATCTCCAAACGGAATCTCTGTCAGGCTCCTTCGATCTGGTGTTGACGACGCACGCACTGCTCCAGGCTGAACATGATCCTGGGATACCCAGCGAGAGTTGGCGGACGTTTGATCGTGGACACGACCAAACGCAGCAGATGGTGTTTGAACAACGGACAGGTTTGGCGCGCCGACTTGATCACCTGTGCCAGGTTCTACGCCCATATGGCCGTATGATTGTGTGTGAAAAAACACGGCAGTTGGCCAGGCGAGTACCGTTCCAGCGTGCGCTGGCCGGCAGGGGGTTACAGCTTGTGCAGCCTGCGGATCTGATTCACTACCGATCCATCGAAGACATGGTGGACGATGGACCATTCTATGTATTGAACAACGGGACTCAGAGCACAGTCGCCTGGGATGAGTTGCCGGAGTTGGATGATGGGACGCTTTTCAATCTCAACGCCATGCTGGCGAACTCCATCGATTCCAATGCACCTCTCTATGAGAATCACGGACCCTCGGCGCAGGTGGCCTGGGAAGAGTTGTCGGAACGAACGGTTACCCAGGAATTGACGCGCGAGGAGCTTGATGGCCGACAAGTGCATGTGGAGCTTGGTATCGTGGATGAAACGCACTATCTGTACTGTGCGAATACATTCGATCAACGGCAATTGGTCATGATGGAAGAAGCACGCGGTACGCTTCTTGAGGCGTACTATCAAGAAATCATACGTGGGCTCACCTAGGAAATCTACTGAGTTGTACTAGGCTTTATATACTTGCACGCCTGACAAGTCCATACTACCGACATATTCCATGTGCAGTGGGTGATAGTAGCCCGCTACTCCGGCACTGCTCCATTCTTGTTATAGAGCGCAGTCAGGCGGTATGTGGGGTTCTGTGAAGGTTGGCTTCAGGCGTGAGTCGGAAGGAGGAATCACCATGAAAGCAGCGCATGTTGTTGTCGCGCTGAGTCTGGTTTGTCTCGGCTGCACCACTCCGCCGGAAGTCAAGCAAGCCTTGATTGCCAAGGATCAGGTGTATGCCGAGAACCAGCGGTTGATGCAGCAATACCGTGAGTTGGTCAGTCAGGTGACCCAGCGGCATCAACAGTGGTATCGCTACATCCAAACCAGACTGAAACTCAATCTCGCCCTGCAATGGGCCACCACCAATCCTACAATGACCAATGTGAGCGAGACTGATCTGGCGAAAGATGATGCCGACCTCCTGGGTTCCGAGGTGATCACGCTGATCAACGAGATTCGATTAAAGAATCTGTCTGAACGGAAAGGCCCCAATGGGCAACCGATCTTTTCAGCTGGTATTGGAGACATGAACCATCTTCTGCAGAAACTTCCCGAGCTGGTCAGCCGGGTTGAGCACCGGGTGGCGAAGGATTCACAGGTCCCGTCCAATGTGGACCTGACGGCGTTCGACCATTACCGGGCTAACGTGGAAGCGCTCCGCCGAATCAATGCGGTGATCAAACAGTACTTGGATATCGATGTGACCTTGTCTCGCGACGAAGTCCAGTCGCTTGCGGATGAGCTGCGGACGTTGCGCCGATGACGGCGGGCCATGAGAAAGAGGAGATCGGTATGATTGCACGACGGACGATGGTGTTGAGTCTTGGGCTCCTCCTGAGCAGTGCGGTTGGGTGTCACTCGATTCATAGTGATGCGGTGCGTGATCTCATCCAGCTCGAAGGCGGCAAAATTGATGCGGCGCAGACGAACATCGATGTCTTCCAGAAAGAGACGGAAGAACGCATCAAGAATCTGGAGCAGGCGCGCAGCTTTTTGCACGAGAGTTTTAAACAACTGCAGATGCTGGAGGCCAAGCAGCAGTTCGTGCTCTCGTCGTACCGAAGAATCGCCAGCAAGAAAGGAGAAGCGGCGTACGCAGCCTCGTATTTGGTCGCGCAACTCTATTTGGCTGATTCTCACGGTGTAGAAAAAATGGTGTGGGGTCAATTCGAAGAGGACTTTTGTGGGCTGCGTGATACGGCTCAGGCGTTGAACACCTCGTGGAAGCAGACTGGTGCGATTCATGCCCAGCTGAAGCAGTTCGCGAACAAGTCTGCGTTGGCCTCTGTGGATCCGGAATTCGTGTCGGCGTTGGTCGGTCAGGCGCCAGCCCAGTCTGGACGTATTGTAGAGATTCTGAATAACTCGCGAACTGTGAACGATGCACTCGAAGAAGTGACGGGTTCCGGGATCATTCGCATGAGGGCGCTTGAGCGGGCCCATACCTTGACCGCTGATCTGGTTGAGCTGCTCGATAAATTGAAAAAAGACGACGAGCAATAGGGGGGCATCATGGATCTCAGTATTGATGGGGTCGTCGGGTTTCTTCGGGATAACGATAACCTGATCAAGCAGTTGATGGAAACAGCCGAGGATGCGACTCAAGAGGTGATGGGGCTTTCGGTTCAGGTCGACCATGCTCGTGATGAGGCCAAGGCGTTGGTGGATCAGCTGGGGGCCGTCGAATTTGAGGTTGGGAAGCAGGATGAGACGAAGGTTCGCCAAAAAGCCCTCTTGGAGGCGGTGGCCACGCTCCGCAAGAAATTTGAAACCTATAAGAACGACCCGCTTCGGCGTGGGATCTATGCCGCTGAGATCTCGAACCTGTATTTGCAGTTGGCCAACACCTTCAACAATGAGACGATTGCGCAGATCGTTCCTTTCACCAAAGACGAAATCAAATCGTACAAAGACCTCATGAAAGAAGCGGTGCTCGACGCGGCCTCCAGAAAAAAACGAGCTGCCGTCATCAAGGCCGCCGCACAGCTTTCCAAACTGGCGATCGGCGTGGCGGCGAAGTTGGCGGTGTAACCGCGTGAGGGATTGAGCGATGCGACGGACATGGTTTCTGTGGGCTGTCATCGGTCTCTCGTCTGGCTGCAGCCTTGATGCAGGCTCCCGTGGTCCATTTGGTCCAGAGGATCCCATCACAAACCAAAAATGGCCGGCGCTGTTGCTGATGCTGGTGTGAAGCGAGCGACGAATGAGGGCGCAGTCCTGACGTCGAGCGAGGTTGCAGCGTTACGAAGAGCTGCCGAGGGAGACCGTCGGGTTGCCGCCCTGCTGGGCAAACGCTGGGCATTCATCGACGCAGATCGGTTGCCGCCGGAGGGCAAGGTCTCGTTCGGCTGTTGCCGCGACGTATCCAGTATGACGAGGTTGGTGTACTACAGTTATAGTCAAAACGTGGCCGTGGAAGTCCGCATGAAGGACACGAATGTCCTGAGCGTTTCACCTGTGGAGGGCTATCAGCCGCCGGAGGGGCAACAAGATGTTCAACGGGGGATCGAGTTGGCGAAAGCGGACCCGCGCCTGGTTGGAAAGGTAGATCAGCTCCAGGGGCATGGGCTGCTTATGCAGCCGGACCGTGGGTTTTTCAGAAATGAGCCTGGGTACGCACATCGCACCATTTGGATTACGTTCTCCAAAGGACATGATGGAGATCCGAAATACTGGGCGGTGGTCGATTTGACGGAAGACAAAGTGCTTGAGGCCGGTGAGGAGCCGCCTCGCTCGTGAGAGGACTGGGATGACACGTATCTGGTACATCGGCTTGTTGATGTGCTGTGTCCTCGCCTGGTCCGGATCTGCCACGGCCGAGACCCAGTCCGAGCATGTGGATTGGGGGCGGTGGAGTTTCGACTGGGAAGTCAGGGACAACCAGGGCTTGGCGTTGCGAAACGTGAAGTATGCCGATGAGCTGATTCTCACCAAGGCCAGCATGCCCGTCGTACGTGTCAAGTATGTGAAAGAGATGGTCTGGTGGAATCCCTTCACCTGGTTTGGGTCTCGCGCTGAAAGCGGCCGCTGTGGTCCATTTCAGGATCGGTTGCGGTGGCAGGACCTGGTGCCGATCGTCAATTGCGGCGACCAGAAAGTCTGCATGGAACGCTCAAGTCAGAATAATGTGAAGTGGCTCGAGCTGGGGATCTATGCCCGGATCGGGGAATATCACCTCTACCAAGCATGGCACCTATCGGACGACGGCGAGCTCCGTCCCGTTCTGCATAGCCGGGGCTTGTCGTGCAACACCAACCATGATCATCATCCCTATTGGCGGTTTGATTTTGATATCAACGGGAACGGTATGGATCAGGTCTTTGTTCATGAGGAGGGAGGATCGGATCGTGGGTGGGGGCCAGGTTGGCGGAAATATACGAATGAGCGTAACGATGTCAAAGTTCCAGCACTCAGTAAAACCTGGTTAGTGCGCGATCAGCTGAACGGCCATGGCGTGTGGATTCTCCCTGGCACGGGCTATGTGCCGCTCAAAGATGACGGCGAGCGGGACAAGTTTGCCGACCTTGATGTGGCGATTCGTCGAGCCAACGCCAGCGAAGACGTGCCTTGGAGTTTTGGAGCGCGGGGTCAACTGGGATACGACGACGATAATCAGGGCGTGCAGGAGCAAGACGTCGTGTTCTGGTACGTCGCCCACTTGCCTCATATGGCTGCGTTGGGTCCGTCCAAATGGCTGACCCTTGGCCCCATCTTACGTGTACAGCGGTAGTTATCAACGCACCTGGAAAATAAAATAGATGCCAGGCCTTATCTCCCGTATCACTTCTTGTCTTCCCTGATGGAGGTGGCATAGCTTATGCTCTTTTCAAATTCAGATGGAATTTAAATTATCCCAGTTGACAGCTACGATGGAAGAGGTATACAGAGAAAGAACAGTTCACTGTCTACACGATTCTCCGAGTGATTCCGAATCAAGGAGGAGGTGAAGATGGAAGACCTTAGTCCACCGGATTACAATGGCCCGCCGAGTCATGGGCGGGCGTCTCGCCGGTCACGTTAGCCGGTTCTCTGTCGGCTCTCACATTCCCGTGTAGGGAATATCATATTGAATCTGATGAGCCTGTGGGAGATTCTCGGCTGGCGTAAGTGCCTCGTTGCTGGCGAGGGATCGCAATGCTCTTGACAAGTCGCCTCTAAACCTATTCCTCGTGCGGGTCTTCATCACTACAAATAAAATCTTCTAGGCGTCCTAAGCGCCCTCTGCCAGCAGCCCACGGATCCGTGGGCTGCTGGTTGCGATTAGATCAGGTTTTTCAGGGATCGAGAACACAATGTGCTGGTAGGCACAAGCATTCAAGGTCATGATTCCAAGGAAAGGAGCTAGCCATGGACACTCTCGTAATGTTTATGGGCGTCATGCTCGTTATTTTTATCGGTGGCTTAGTGGTGTATAAGAAGAGCCAGTAAGTAGCCTGCTATAGAACACTAGGGGAAGGGTTTACCAGCTCACGTGTCCGTCCCGACGGATGAGGGGTAGGCGATGGTCTGTGAGCCATCGCCTGTTCTTTAGTGAGTGGGTGTGTCCGTAACGTGGTGGTGTGGATGGCGACGTCTGCATCGGTATCTTGTCATGACACTATTACTTATGCTGACCTCGACGCTTGGTGAGCGTGTGTACCCACGAGTCTAACTCGGCTTGCAGTCCATCCAAGGTCCAATCGATCTCTTTCCGGAACGCAACGCGGTAAAACCCATAGGACATGGTCTGGTCGAAGTATTCTGGACCACGGCTGGCCTGGGGATGTCGTGTCGTGGCCCAGTTGCGATCGATGTGATCCACGGCGAGACAGAATGCATGCTCAGGCCGTCCCAGGAGGACCACCGTGCTTTCAGTGATTCTGGGAGGACCCGATTCCGCAGAATCGTATGCTGCTCAAAGAATGGCAATATTGGATCAGCCAGAGCTTCGCTGCCGTGTTAACAGATTGAGTTACGCCAACATGGAGAAGAGACTGTAGGTCCATCAATCGATAAAGGTCTGTTGGCAGCTGCGAGTTCATGCTTGGCAAGGTGTAGGTTGTGACCTCCAATACCTGGTGCATTCGTGCTTGAATGTCTTATACGCTTAATCATCAGCGGTAACCGTTCTACTGCGACAATGTGTGTGTCAGCGGGAGACTGATGATTAGGCATATCCGCAGGCTCTACCCTTCACATTAACAACAACGCTCAGACTTTGTGCTGCCCATGGATGTGAACACCACCTCGTGCTGGATATTGTTGAAATAATTTATGTGTTACGCTGAATGGAAAGAGTAGGAACAACGGCATGATGAAATCTTGTTGCCGCGGTATCAAACTTGCTGCTTTAAGTCTTCTCGGTATTAAAGTTTGTCTCCTCCTCTAGAGACCGACTTGGAACACGTATTGAGAGCTTGCTATTGTGATCAGCAAGCTCACTCGAAACGATGCGAAAGAAAATGGGTGAGTTGTAAGTCATAATTGGTACGCTCATATGTTGAGAGGCGAGTCGTACCAATAGGAAAGTAGATCAGCTTCGAGAGGCGTGGGGCTAATGCCAGTGTTCAAGACCAAGGGAACGCTCTTTCTCCTTATTGTCGGTCTGCTTGCGTGTTGTGTTGTGATGCAGATGGTTGGCATCCAAGCCTCACTATGGGACTCAACCCATATCGAAGATAATTCCGTAGAGTCGTCGATTAGCGGTGCAAGTGCTCTCGTCGCAGATACAGAGGACGTCAATATCCTCTCCACCGTTACATTCGGAAACGGTCCTCATTCCACCTTTACGCGTCAGGTGTTTCTCACTTCTTTCTTTCACCCTCCCGATTTATCCTACGGTACTTGTTGATTTTTTGTAGACAAACTTCTGATCGGATTGTTGGCCGATAGGAGTTCTCTACAGGCTGCCGTGGACCGTAGCGAGAGCCGTGACGCGGTGGCTCTCGACGGAATTTCGTACACACTCGTCGGGAAGCGGGATGTCCTTGTCGTTAATCTGGAAGCTGTCCTCATGCGTGGCTTTACAAAAGTGATTAATAGTAGAGGACAATCTAGGCTCTTGGAGATTCTCTGATGTGGTTGCCACTTACACGACTTCTAAAGTTATTGAGCCTCAAACAGCGGCGTCTCTCGTTTCTATTGCTCGGAGGAATGGTGCTTGCCGGCTTAATCGATGTGTTGGGAGTGACCTCGATACTGCCGTTTATGGCCGTCGTGGCAAAACCTGAATTGATACAGACGAATCCCTGGTTGCACAAGATTTTTACCATGCTGCTGTTTGAGTCTACCAATAGCTTTCTTATGAGCCTGGGCTTCGCGGCGCTGGGGTTCATGCTTTTCAGTAATGCAGTGTCGCTCGCTACCGCGACTGCCATCTTGTGGTTTTCGAGCACTCTGGGGCTCTCACTTTCAGGGCGGATACTCTCGAGTTATTTGCGGCAACCCTATGCATATTTTCTGGAACACAATACGTCGAACCTTGTTGTAAATTGTACTGACGATGTGACTCGTGTGACGACTGGCATCGTTACTTCTACCTTGCAGACGATTGCCAAATTGGTCGTCGTCATCAGTATTCTGCTTCTTGTGCTGTGGGTCGATCCGTGGCTGGCGATCTCGGCCGGGGTCGTGATAGGGACGGTCTACGCCTGCGTGTTTCTCGGTATTCGTCAATTGGTGACCAGACTGGGAAGGGCCAGTAAGGACGCGAATCGAGAGCGATTTCGACTTGTCACAGAGATGTTGAATGGGATCAAGGAGCTCAAAATCCTGGGGCAAATTGAGGCCTATCCGCAACGGTTCGCGAGGTGGTCGGCGGTCTATGCCAAGAATCAATGGATCAGCGCCGCGGTGAGTCTGGTGCCGCGATACGCGATCGAAAGTATTGCGTTTGGGTCTATGATCGTGGTGGTGCTCTATCTGCTTGCCGCCCGCAAGGATTTCACTGAAGTGATCCCTCTGCTGGTCCTGTATGCATTTACGGCCTACCGGTTGTTGCCGGCATTCCAGCAGCTCTTCAGCAGCGCCACGCAGATCCGGTTCAATCTGGCCTCCTTGGAGGTGGTTGAGGAAAGACTGAAGGTACTTGGGAGCGCACAAGCCAGAGAAGCTAAGCCGGGGCTGCTGGCGAAGGTGGACCCCGTTTCGTTTGAGCGTCAGATTGAACTAAAGAACATTGGTTTCGCATATTCTACTGTGCGCGGTCCCGTTCTCGATGATTTTACGCTTGCCATACAACGTAATGCGACGATCGCGTTGGTCGGTAGTACCGGGTCCGGGAAGACCACGATCGTTGACATTATTTTGGGACTCCTGGAACCACAGCGTGGTTCCCTGTTGGTGGATGGCCGCCCTATAACGTCTGCGAATGTGACGGCCTGGCAGAAACGGCTGGGGTATGTGCCGCAGCACATCTATTTAGCCGACGATAGCCTCGCGGCGAATATTGCGTTCGGTGTGGCACCCAAACAGGTGCAGATGGATCGCGTCTGGCGCGCAGCGCAAATCGCCAAGCTGCATGAGTTTGTTCTTGCGGAGTTGCCTGACGGGTATGCCACCATGGTGGGTGAGCGTGGCGTGAAGCTCAGCGGTGGTCAGAGGCAACGCATCGGAATCGCTCGGGCCTTGTACAGCGACCCGGACGTGCTGATTCTGGACGAGGCGACGAGCGCGTTGGATGGCATCACTGAAGATGCGGTGACGGATGCGCTTCAAGTCCTATTCCATGCCAAAACGATCATCATGATCGCCCATCGTCTGGGGACCGTGAAACATGCCGATCAGATCTATCTGCTCGAATCCGGGCGCGTAACAGACGAGGGGACCTATGAAGAGCTTCTGGATCGAAGCGATGTATTCCGTGCCATGGCAAAAGTATTTGACTAGCATGCGAACTAGCTGTCGATTTCCGAACGATGCCCGCAATGCCGGCATCGTGGGCATCCTGAACCCTTTTAGTGAGAGGGGAACAAAATATATGGTTGTGGCGGCTCTTGATCCGGCGGAACATAGGCAGGCGCCGGTTCTCCTGCCGGGCCGAGCTTTCTGATAAATCGATAGATGGCTCGCAGGTCCTGCTCGGTCATTTCGCGCAGGACGAACCATGGCATGGGTGGTCGAAACTCAACCGACCGTGAAACCTGGATCCACTGGGCTTCCGAGAGATTCTGCATGGAGAGCCGTATGTTGCTCGCGTAGGTTGTACCCCAAGGACCGCGCCATCCCATCGCATCTCCCTTAAGCCAGTCTTTTTCGGGAATCTTCCCTGCCGCTTCCGCATAGCCGGTCGTGTGGCAATCATTGCATCCGGCGATCTTGATGACATACCGTGCCCTCTCCTCAGTTTTCTTATCCAAGGGAGCAGCCTGACCGCTGGAGCGTTCCTTGTCCCCGGCAGTGGCTGCTGGCGCCACTGCAGTGATGAGGAGCAAACACAGCGCGGATGTGTGGATTCTTTGAATCAGGCGCATGGTTTCTTCTCCCTGATAGTGATGCCGCGTGGCGGCTCTCTGTTCTCACTGTCCCTGAAAGGTGGAACAGACCATGGGCGTCGTTCAGTACTCGTCGATTTCATCGGTCTCATCCAGCATCTCGGCCGTGATCTCATCGGCCTCAGCGGTCCATTGAGCCAGTGGAATCCCTTTGGCTTTCAAAATGGCTTCCTGCTCTGTTCCTGCGGCTGTCGTTAGGTCATACGTGACAGTTTGTTTGACTTGAAACATTCTCATAATTATCCACCTTTGAATCCGTCCTATCTGCCATTGATACGTGGTGATTGACTATGTAGGCCCATAGCACGACGAAACGATGACCGGCCAGGTCTGATGGAATCCTTTCTATTTAGACACCTCTAACTACCATGCAAAATTGCCTAGAGAAGAGAGCCCCCTGATCACGAACTTCGCCTCAGGGAACCGTTGCATTGTAATCGATCCAACTACGGATACCTATAGGGGTCTTTTTCAAGACGTCATGTCTCCAAGACATTGTGGCTGTTGCCTTGACTCTATTTCCGTCGCTTTGCTAGAGTGGTGAACCCAAGTCTAAATGATTGAAAGTTCCGCTGTTTCCGAATCGTTCCCACAAGCAATCTGAGGCAACACCGTGATGAAAGCCTGGCTTTTTGATGAGATGTTTCAATTCGATCGGTCCCCCATCCGTATCGATGGGCTTCAGGGAGAGTGGGGTGCCGGAGATTCAGTGGCGGAGGAAGAAGAGCTGCCGTCACCTCCGCAACACGTTCATGCCAAGCCCGGCAATGGACGTATTATCGTCACGTGGGATCCGGTTCCGGATGCCATGTACTACAATCTCTACTTTCAGACATCCAAGGGCGTACAGATCAAATTCTCGGAACTGACTCGTCCCATCGCCGGCCCCGAAGATTTCAAGGGCGTGATCGGCGTGAAGAAGGACAAGGCGACGTGTCTGGAGGGAACCTCGAGTCCCTACGTCCATGACGACTTGGCCAACGGCACCTGTTACCACTATGTCGTCACCGTCGTTACTTCGAAGGGCGAGAGCCCTGAATCGCAAGAAGTGATGGCGATTCCATCACCCTATCTCCTGGCCATGGTTATCGGCTGTGAAGGAGTGGGCGACGGGGAGTTGAACTCGCCCACGGGGATTGCGCTCGACAAGAACGGCAACATCTACGTGGCAGATACTGATAACCATTCGATCCAAAAATTCGATAAGACTGGAACGTTCCTGGCTCGGTGGGGCGGTGAGCCCAGTTCACAGGAAGGCCAGTTTTACTATCCCCGTGGTTTGACGGTCGGACCGGGCGATGTTGTGTATGTGGCTGATAGCGGCAACAACCGGGTGCAGAAGTTCGATTTCGAGGGTAACGCGCAGAAAGCATGGGGCAAGTTCGGGTTCGCCTGGCGGGGGGCCGATATGGGCCGCTTCGATGTGCCCTGGGGCATTACAACGGATCAAGACGGCCATGTGTATGTCTCCGACACGAGCAACGCGCGCATCCAAAAATTTCAAGCCGACGGCCAGCCGCTGTTGAAGTGGGGTCGTGACGGCAGCTTCGACGGCGCCTTCTTCTATCCGCGCGGCGTGGCGGTCGATTTTATCGGCAATATTTATGTGGCCGATGAAAGCAATAATCGCATCCAAAAATTCGATGCCCGAGGAAGTTTCTTGACGAAATGGGGCCGAGAAGGCCATGGACCTGGACAGTTTAAGTCACCATGGGGCATCGCGTGTGATGTACTCGGCAATGTCTATGTCGTCGACAGCGGTAACCATCGGATTCAGAAGTTCGACGGCAACGGGACGTTTCTGTGCTCATTTGGGAACCGAGGGAAAACAGAGGGGCAGGTCAATTTCCCCTATGGCATTGCGGTCGATAAGGAAGGCTGCGTGTTCGTCGTCGACAGCGGCAATCACCGTGTCCTGAAATATGTGCCGACCGAAGAAGAGATGAATCGTGGGAAGGACCAGCCTGCGCACCCAGTGGAGGCCGGGGCGGTGCAGCCACCTCGCAGCCTTGCCGTCAAGGCCGGCGATACGGAAGTCTTTCTGAGTTGGATGGAGGTGCCTGGCGCGCAGGCCTACAATCTCTATTTCAGTACCTCGCCCCATGTCACGATTGAGGGGGCGACGAAGATCGAAGGCGTGACGACCCCTTACACGCATGAAGGTCTTACCAACGATACGCCCTATTTTTATGCTGTGACCGCGTCGTTCGAAGATGGAGCGGAAAGCGGACCCTCGGAAGAGGTCACGGCGATACCCGTGCTCATCGATATCACGGCGCCGCAGAATCCTTACGCCGTGATCAATCACGGGGCTTTCATGACCAACTCGGCCGAAGTCGTGGTGACGATTTCGGCAACCGATTTGGATACAGGGGTTGGGGCCTATTTTATTTCTGAAAGTCCGTTGACGCCTGTGGCCGGCACGCCCGGGTGGGTGGATGTGACATCGGCGATCAAATTCGGTGCCACGATTCCCTTCATTCTCTCGCCTGGAGATGGGCACAAAACCATTTATGTGTGGTTCAAAGATATCGGCAACAATGTCTCCACGCCGGCCAGCACGACTATTTTGGTCAATACGTCTGGCTATCTGTGCGTGTCGAAGTGGGGAAAGCCTGGGCGGGGTGCGTCGTTGTTGCACGGCGGAGAGTTTATCGCGCCGATGTACGGGCTGTGCGCCGATCAGCAAGGGTCGCTGTTTGTCGTCGACAACGGCAACAATCGTGTGCAGAAGTTCGACAATGCCGGGAACTTCATCATTCTGTGGGGAAGTTTTGGCTCGGCCAATGCGAATTTTCACAATCCCACCGGTATTGCCTGCGACGGCAAGGGCGATGTCTGGGTGGTGGATACCAATAACCACCGGGTTCAAAAGTTCGACGGGAAGCTCGGCGGGTACATGATGAAGTTCGGTTCGCGTGGAAACGGCGAAGGACAGTTCAACGCTCCCTGGGGGATTGCGGTCGACCGCGTGCGCGGCTACATCTATGTCGTCGATAGCGCCAATTTCCGCGTGCAGAAATTCGACATGTCCGGCGAGTTCATCATGGCCTGGGGCAGCTTCGGCAACGGTGACGGGCAGTTCTATTTCCCGCGCGGGGTGGCCGTCGACCAAGAAGACGGGACGGTCTATGTCGTCGATATGGGTAATCACCGCATCCAGAAATTTGACACCAGTACCAACGTCTTACCACAGCTGTTGACCAAGTGGGGAGGCAGTTCAGCCGCCGGGCATGCCAGCAGTGCTCTGGCGCAAGAGGCCGGACAATTGCGCTCGCCTTGGGGAATCATCGTCGACGGAGCTGGACATGTCTATGTGACGGATACGGGGAATCATCGGATTGAAAAGTTCGATCGCGAGGGCAATTTCATCACCCAGTGGGGCGGGTTCGGAAACGGCGACGGGCAATTCAACTTTCCCTACGGGATCGCCGTCGATGCGAAGGGGAGCGTCTTTGTCGTCGACAGCGGCAACACGCGGGTGCAGCAGTTCATGCCGGCGGACGAGGGCAGCGAACGATTGCAGGGCGAGGCGGAGGAGCTGGCCGAGGTGGAGAACATGCAACGAACGCAGAACGTGTGAAGAGGGAGCGATGCTTGATAAAGAACCGCGACTCGGACTGACGTACGACGACGTGGTCCTCGTGCCGGCCAAGTCGAAGATTGTACCCAATGAAGTCGATACCGGCACCTTTGTGTCGCGCAATATCCGGATCAATATCCCGCTCGTCAGCGCGGCCATGGATACCGTGACGGAATCTCGGCTGGCGATTGCGATGGCGCGCGAAGGGGGAATCGGGATCATCCATCGCGTGTTGTCTCCGGAAGATCAGGCGACGGAAGTCGATAAGGTCAAGAAGTCCGAAAGCGGGATGATCCTCGACCCCGTCACGATTTCTCCAGACGAAACGATTCGAGACGCGCACCAACTCATGGCGAAGTATCGGATCTCTGGTATCCCCGTCACCAAAGGGCGCAAGCTGGTCGGGATTCTCACCAACCGTGACCTGCGGTTTGAGACTAGGATGGAGATGAAGGTGGCGCAGGTGATGAAGCGAGACCGGTTGATCACGGCGCCGGAGGGTACCAGCCTGGAGAAGGCGAAAGAGATTCTGCATGAGCACCGGATTGAAAAATTGCCGGTGGTGAACAAGCACTTTGAACTCAAAGGGCTCATTACCATTAAGGATATCGAAAAGCGGGTCAAGTATCCCAACGCATGCAAGGATGATCATGGGCGCTTACGGGTCGGGGCGGCGGTGGGTGTTGGACCGGACACGGAAGAGCGCGTGACGCTGCTCAAGAGATCCGGTGTGGACCTTGTCGTGATCGACACGGCGCACGGCCATTCGCAAGCCGTGCTGGATACGGCGAAGATGATCAAGAAACTGTATCCGGCTCTCGAACTGGTCGTGGGAAACATCGGGACCGCAGAGGCGGCCAAAGACCTCCTCAAAACCGGAGTCGATGCGGTCAAGGTCGGGGTCGGACCAGGATCGATTTGCACGACGCGGATCGTGTCGGGCGCCGGAATGCCGCAGCTCACCGCCATCGCGGATTGCGCAAAAGTGTTAACCGGCAGTGGGGTGCCCATTATTGCCGATGGCGGCATCAAGTTCTCAGGCGATATCACAAAGGCCTTGGCTGCCGGGGCGTCGTCTGTGATGCTTGGCGGTCTCTTTGCCGGAACAGAAGAGTCTCCCGGTGAGACGGTGCTCTATCAAGCCAGAACGTACAAGGTCTATCGCGGCATGGGTTCCATCGGGGCGATGGAGCGAGGGGGCGGGGATCGGTATGGACAAGGAGGGCGCCCGGTCCAGAAGCTGGTGCCCGAAGGGATCGAAGGCCGTGTGCCTTATAAAGGTTCGTTGGCCGCCGTGGTGTATCAGTTGGTCGGCGGTGTGCGATCGGGAATGGGATACTGCGGCTGTAAGACGATTAT
>JACRQB010000287.1 GCA_016222925.1 Nitrospirota bacterium
TAGTTGACGGCCTCAAACGCCTCAAACTCCACGGCTACCGCCTGCAAAAGCGCGAGGTGCATCGTGGCGCGCTCCCGGCAATCAAGGTCGACGTGATCGTTCAACAGGGATTTCAACGGCCGCTGACCCTCTCCCGTATTCAAAAGATCCTTACCGACAGCACGTTGCCAGGCCCGGTTAAGGAACGTAGCCGGTTGGTCTTTGATCGACTGGCTGAAGCTGAAAGCCTGGCTCATCGAGTCGATGTGAAGAATGTTCACTTTCATGAAGTCGGGGTGGTGGATTCATTTATCGATGTTGTCGGTGGCGTGCTGGGATGCTATCTCTTGAACGCCACCCGAATCACCGCGTCTCCGATCAATGTTGGGGCCGGGTCGATTCAAACCTCACACGGGCTCTTACCGGTTCCAGGACCCGCGGTGGCGGCGCTGGCGAGGGGAGTGCCGATCTATGCCGACGGTCCGCGCTGTGAGCTTGCCACCCCTACCGGGGTTGCGCTGCTTCGGACATTGGCGTCGGAATTCGGCCCTCTGCCGAGAATGAGAAGTATGGCCGTGGGCTACGGGGCCGGCGACCACAATCCAGACGGGTGGCCTAATGTCTTGCGTCTGTTTGTGGAAGAAGAGCCCGCGTCGGCGGCCAATCAGACCGAGCGGATGATGCAGATTGAGACGAATCTTGACGACCTCAGTCCACAGACCTACGAATACATCATGGAACAGCTCTTTCAGGTCGGTGCGGTTGATGTCGTGCTGGTTCCCGTCGTCATGAAGAAAAGTCGGCCAGGAATCCTGTTGAGCTGCCTCGCCACTGAAGACCGGACGGATGCCGTGATCGAGGTCCTCTTCCAGGAAACGACCACGCTCGGAGTGCGGCTTCATGAGATACGCCGACGGGTCCTCACCAGGCGATTCGTCCCCGTCACGACCCAAGGCGGAGTCGTTCGCATGAAAGTTGCTGAGGTCGGCGCCGGATGGGAAAAAGCAGCCCCCGAATATGAGGACTGTAAAGCCATCGCGCAACGAACCGGCCACCCTCTCAAGACGGTTATGGAGGAAGCGCTGATGGCCTATCGACGAGGACGCAAGAAGACGAGAGTCACAACGGCGCGAGGCCGAGCATGACCGTGCTGTACTACGTGCTCCTCTTTTTCGTTTCCGTCGCGGTCACACTCGGCGGTTGCGCACTCTTTACGAACGCCATTGAATGGCTGGGCAAGCGGCGGGGTATCTCCGAGGGTGCCGTCGGCAGTGTCTTTGCCGCCATCGGCACGACCCTGCCTGAGACCTCGATCCCGATCATTGCGATTTTCTTCGGCGAAAGCCATGAAGAGGTTGAGGTTGGCTTAGGCGCCATCTTGGGCGCGCCGTTCATGCTCAGCACACTGGTGCTGCCCATTCTGGCCATTCTTCTGCTGCTCTATGCCCGGGCCGGCAAGCGGACTGCCAAATTTCATCTCAACTATCGTGAAGTGCTGACAGACCTCACCTTTTTTATGATCGGCTATTTTATCGCTCTGGGATGCACCTTCGTGCCGTCCAAACTGATTCACCTCATCGCAGCCGGTGTATTGGTCTGTTTGTATATTTACTACATGAAGCTCAAATTCGCACCGGCTGAGGGGGAAGAAGAGGGTGAGCTGGAGCCACTGATTTTCGACAAGCACGCAGCCACGCCGTCCTATGCGATGATCGGATTTCAAGCTTTCTTGGGGTTAGGGGGATTGATATTAGGCGCCCACCTTTTTGTCATGGCTGCAGAATCGATGGCCGGCTTGTTCGCCATGTCGCCGTTGATTTTAGCGCTCCTCATCGCGCCGCTCGCCACCGAGCTACCCGAGATGTCCAATAGCTTTCTCTGGCTCTATCGCAAGAAAGACCGGCTCGCCGTAGCCAATGTGACAGGCGCCATGGTCTTTCAAGGCACCTTCCCGGTTGCGCTGGGGTTGATCGGAACCGAGTGGGTGATCGCGCCATCGGCATTGACCACAATGATCTTAGCCGTGCAGGCGGTAGGACTCTGCCTCCTGCAA
>JACRQB010000283.1 GCA_016222925.1 Nitrospirota bacterium
GTGGCCATCTCCATCGGCGACAGAAACAGCCCCTGGTGATCAAGAATTTCTTTCAAGAACAGCATGTGCGGTATGCTGCCTGAAGAAGTACGCACTATTTGATGGTCGGCTCAGTAATTGATGACAGGCCCTAGCAGGCTAGTGAAACACTATTTTGACACCCCAGAACTCCAGCCTGCGAGATATCGCAGAGAGCATCAGACACATTCGCAGGGTGTTCAAAAAGGTCGTTCCGCAAGGCCGCAGCGAGTGAAGAGGCGAATCGTAGACTGTTTTCACCCGCCCACCCATCGCCTGTGTGCACAGACGTTTTCCCAGGCCGTACGGTGAGCCTCTGAGCGATGCGAGAACGCCGCTGGCGGACTTTTTCAACACCCTGCTAGACCCCGATGGCCATGCGGACCGGATGAACGGTTTCCTGAATCCCATACGGCCCCGTCGATTCCACCTGCTCAGGATCAACATAGGTCCCGAACAGCCGATCCCACAGGGTAAACAGGACTCCGAAATTCGCCCCGGCCCTTCCAATCTCTTTCAGGTGATGCACCCGATGATAGCGAGGCGTGACGAAGAGCCATTCCAGTTTTCTCGATTGCCAGATCACGTTCATGTGCATCCAGTTATTGGTCAAGATCATCAGATAGGAATAAAGCGGAAAGAATAATGATGGCACTGGTTTGAGGAGCGGAAACGCCAGCAGATACGGGATACTGGCCAGGATGACTTGAGGAAAACTCGCCCGAATACCGGCCAGCCAGTAGAGCTCCGTTGGGGCATGGTGCCAGCGATGGATCGGCCAAACCCATGGCGTATGCCACAGGCGATGCATCCAGTAAGCCAATCCATCCAGGACAAGCAAGAAGACCACCAGCTTAAAGGCGAATGGCAACGCCTGCCAACGCCAGTAGGAGTAGTGGGGAAGCGGGATTCGATTCGTCACCTGTGCGGCAAAGACAAAGAAGATCTGGTACGCCGTGAAGGCCGCCACATCCTGCAACAACACCTGCTGGTAATGGAGTGGACGCGACGGCTGCCAATACTCCAGTGCGAAAAAGAGCAGGCCGATTCCCCAATAAATGGCCAGCCACTCAAGCGATATGAAATTGGCCAGCCAGTCGAACATTGTTAGCACTTGCGAAGCATGACTTAGTGTGACAACGAGAAGTGTCGTAGGCCTGAGGATCGCCCATCTTGAAGCGCTGGTCAAGTCGGCATAGGACTCCCTCCACCCTTCCTATGAGGGGAGCAACTGCTGTTTATCAAGATACTACGTGCGGAGAAGATGGGCGCCAGCTCAGCGCAAGCTCTTGGTGGTCGGAGATAGGGACGGCTACACGTTGAACCTAAAATACACGATATCCGCTTCTTTGATGACGTAGTCCTTGCCTCCCAGGCGGAATAACCCTTTCTCCCTTACCTTCGCCTCCGACCCACAAGCCAGCAAGTCCTCCCAGGAATAGACCCCGCTTGCCTCCTCTCCCACCAAAAGGTGGAGCTGCTTTCCAATAGATCATTAGGTATGCTCCGTGGTGTTGCCATCTGATCATTCTCCATTCTACCTAACGGAGTGACTCTCATGATCTCAGTTAGAGACCTCAAGCCAGTTATTGGAGTAGGACTCGTATTTGCTCCACTCTTCCTCCTTGCCTGTTCCAATGAAAATGGAGGAGAAAGCATCACGTATTCAAGTTCCCCTCTCACTCCAGCTGGCCCCCCAATTACCTGGACATTGAGAAAACCAATGCCGACTCCGCGTACGGAATTTGGTGTGGCCACGATCAACAATAAGATCTACGCGATCGGCGGTTACTCCGGATCAGTTCTCCGAACAGTAGAAGAATATGATCCCGCTACAGATACATGGACTCACAAAGCAGACATGCCAACTCCGCGCAGACAACTGATCGTCGTTTCCGTCAATAACAAAATCTATGCGATCGGCGGAGTCAACTTTTCCTCGGACCCGAATAGCTTGATCTATTCATATTCCACGGAAGAGTACAATCCCGCCACCAACACCTGGATCTCGAGAGCCTCTATGCCGACTGGTGGAACGGTGAACAGTGTGCTTGGGAATCGTTTTATCGGTGGGGCTGTTGCAAACGGAAAGATCTATGTGGCAGCGCACAGCAATCCTGGGAGCTCGGTACCTATCACACACGCACTCGAGTACGATCCCACCACAAATGTGTGGGTGAGTAAGACACAACCTCCGTTCAGTTACACGCGGTATACCGTGGCATCTCTGAACAACAAGGTTTACGCGCTTTCCGATTTCGGTGAATTGGCGGAGTATGAGCCCTTCAAAAACAGCTGGATCATCCGGCCTCCACTATCAACACCCCGGTTCCGCACTGGCCTTGCCTCCGTTGGAGGGAAACTTTTCTCCATAGGCGGAGGACAGATCTCCTCCCCTGTCAGCACCGTGGAAGAGTATGATCCTGAGACTCAGAATTGGGCCTTACGAGCGTCTATGGCTTCATCACGCGTCTCAGTTGCGGTCGGAGAAGCGCTGGGCAACCTTTATGTGCTTGGTGGGTCATCCAATGTCAGCGAAACCTTCCCATCTCCCCTCACTACCGTAGAAGAAGGCACGCTCCCTCCCACTGGGTCTGTCCTTCAGATTCCTACCGGAGCTGCGGTCACAGCTGGCAATGGTCAAGTAACTATCCGCTGGAATCTTGTGGCTGGAGCAACATCCTATAACCTCTACATGGCCTCAGACATCACCCTTGATCGGAACAACTATGCCAGCTTATCCGATGGGGCAAAGCTTGTTAGTGTAACGTCTCCCCATACAGTCACAGGGTTGACCAATGGCAAAACCTACTACTTTTTCGTGACTGCGGCCGATGCTGGCCGAGAAAGCGAAGAGTCTCTCGGTTCTTCCGCTACTCCAACAGCCCCGCCCGGCCTTCTCTGGGGCACGAAAGCACCTATGCCGACACCTCGCCTTGAAGCCGGTGCTGCGGTCGTGCATGGCAAAGTCTATGTCGTGGGAGGATTTTCAGGAAGCGCACTGACAGCAACTGAAGAATACGATCCGGTTACGGACGCGTGGACGACCAAAGCCGATATGCCCACTGCACGCCGCTCTCCGGTTGTAGCAGCGGTAAACAACAAAATCTATGCAATCGGAGGAATGGATTACGTTGAAATCAGCCAAGTTACATACTCCTACGCCACAGAGGAGTTTGACCCGTCGACCAACACCTGGACCTCCAAGGCTTCAATCCCAGTCGGGAATTCTGTGAACCCGATCTTAGGTAATCGCTTTATCGCGGGCACGGCTGTTAACGGCAAGATCTACATTACCGTGTTCAACAATGGCGGCGCTCCCCCAATTTCCTCAATGTTTGAGTACGATCCAACGTCGAACACCTGGGATACCAACAAATCCCCTGTCCCGTTCGGGAATGCTCAGTATACTGTGGCATCTTTGGGCGGAAAACTTTATGCACTCACCTCCGGTTCATTCGCAGAATATACCCCCGCGACCGATACATGGATCATTCGCCCCTCTCCTCCACAAACTCTTTCCCAAATGAGGCTCGTTGCGGCACCCGGGAAGAACAAGCTATACGCGATTGGGGGCTATAATGCCTCGGACATCCATGACACCGTACAAGAATACGACCCCGTTTCCAATGTTTGGACGACCCAGGTCTCTGTTCCTGTTCCGAGACATTCGACAACGACGGCTGAAGTAGGAGGAAAGATCTACGTTTTCGGAGGCTCTTTTTTCCCCGATTTCGTCAATGTAGGAGGAGCCCCGACATTTGTTAGGCCACTTCCCCTTTCGGATGTAGAAGAAAGCCAGTGAGGGGTGTACGCTGGCTAATGATCTTGAAAGGTGGAGCTACACGTTAAACCTAAAATACACAATATCCGCTTCTTTGATGACGTAGTCTTTGCCTTCGAGACGGAATAACCCTTTCTCCTTCACCTTCGCCTCCGTTCCACAGGCAAGCAGATCGTCGTAGTGATAGACTTCGGCGCGGATGAAGCCCCGTTCCATATCGGAGTGGATCTTGCCGGCTGCCTGTGGCGCCTTCATCCCTTTAGGGATTGGCCACGCACGAGATTCGATTTCGCCGGCGGTGAAGAAGGTAATCAAGTCCAGTAATGTGTAGGCTTCGCGTGTCAGTCGGACCAATCCCGACTCGCTCAACCCCATTTCCTTCAGGAAATCAGTCCGTTCACTTTCAGGTAATGACGACAGTTCCGCTTCGAGTTGTCCGCAGATCGTCACCACGCGGGCACCACGCTTCTCGGCAAATTCGCGCACCGTCTGGACCATCGCGTCATCCGCGTTCTTCCCTTCGGATACGTTCGCAAGAAAGAGGACCGGCTTGGCGGACAGCAGCTGACATTCGGTGAGGATGACCCGTTCCTCAGCCGTGTATGGCAGGTTGCCTAACCATTCGCCTTTGTCGAGCTGACCGATGAGCCTGGCGAGAAACTCCACTTCAAAGGCAGCTTTTTTGTCTCCAGCCCTCACTTTTTTTTCGGTTTTCTGCTTCCGCCGATCAAGGGTCTCCAGATCGGACAACATCAGTTCGGTTTCGATGACGCCAATATCGCGGAGCGGGTCGACCCCGCCGCTGACATGGACAACATCGGTGCCCTGGAAACAGCGGACGACGTGCAGCAACGCATCGACTTCACGGATATGGCCGAGGAATTGATTACCCAGTCCTTCGCCCTTGCTGGCTCCTTCCACGAGCCCGGCGATGTCGCGCACTTCCAGCGTACTGTAGGTGGTTTTCTTTGAAGCGAAGATTTCGGTTAGCTTAATGAGGCGAGGGTCCGGGACCAGGGCAATGCCGGTGTTCGGATCGACGGTTGCGAACGGATAATTAGCCGCCAAGGCGCCGCTGCCGGTCAATGCATTGAAAACAGTTGTCTTGCCGACATTTGGCAAACCGATCATGCCGCAACAAAGACCCATTTATGTCGTCCCCTCCCCTTCGTCCACGGCCTTCTCTCTGACATTAAACTGATTCATCGCGACATCCGGCCCACGATGGATCAGACATTCCAATGCATCGACAGCCCGTGCCAGACAAGGCTCAATACTGGCCATCTCATCCTGAGTCACCCGCTCCAATACATAATCGGCAGAATTCTGACCAGGTGCGGGCCGACCGATTCCAATTTTCAATCGAATGAATTCTGGAGTCCCGAGTGCCTCTATGATGGACTTGATCCCGTTGTGCCCCCCATGGCCACCAGATAGCTTGATCCTCAGCCGCCCCGGCTCCAAATCAAGATCGTCGTGTATGACAATGAGTTTATTGGGGGTGAGCTCGAATTCGCGGAAGAGGCCTTTCAAGGGAGGGCCGGTCACATTCATCCAGTCGAGCAAGCCAGCCAGCTCGATCAATTCTCCTCCGAGTCGCCCAGATCCCCGCTGCGCGGTCCCACGCGGCGAGAGTCGGATCGACCAGCGAGCGGCGGCCCGCTCCATGACCCACATGCCGACATTGTGGCGGGTCTGGGCATAGGCTTTGCCAGGATTGCCCAGTCCAACGAGCAAACGCAATGTTACTTCTTCTTTTCAGCTTCTTTCTTGTCAGCCTTTGGAGCCGCTGCAGCTTCTTTCTTTTCGCCACCCTTGGCATCACCGGCAGGTGCGGCCGCTCCAGCCTTGGCCGGTTCAGCACCCGCAGCGCCTTCAGCTCCTGCTTCCTTGCCTTTCGCCACGACTTCCGGTTCGCCCGCCGCTCCCGCACCACTGGTGAGCAAGGCTTCGAGTTTGGCATCCGACATCGGTGCCGCGACACTGACCACCATTTGATCGGCATCATCCAGAAAACGGACACCTTCACGCGCCCCGAGTTCCTTCACATGAATGCCGCTGGCGATAGTCAAAGGGGAGGCATCGACCTCGATGTAATCGGGCAATGCAGCAGGAAGACACTCGACCTGCACATCGCGCATGTTGTGATGCAACACACCACCTTCCTTCACACCGGCCGGAATACCACCAATGACCTTAACCGGAACCTTCACTCTGATCGGTTTGCTCATAGAAATCTCAAAGAGATCCGCGTGGAGGACAGCCCCAGTCACCGGATCCACTTGATAATCACGCAAGAGCGCGGTGCGGTTCGGTTTGGACTTGGCACCGTCCACCGTGAGCGAGATCAACGCGGTACTGCCGGCTTGAGACTTCAAAATTTTAATCAATCCCTCGGGATTGACAGTCAATAACAGACATTCCCCCTGTCCGTAGAGCACGGCCGGAATTTTCCCTGCCCGCCGCATCGACCGTGCAGCTCCCTTGCCCGCTTGTTCTCTCACGGCCACTGTTAAATCGAATTTCATGATCTTCCTCCGTCTCCTCGACTTCTCGCGCAAGGCCCAGTCTCGACTGAGCTACGCAAATAATGAACTCACTGACTCGTCTTCATGGATCCGTCTAATGGCTTCGCCTAAGAGAGGCGCCACCGACAACTGATGCAACTTCGGACAGGCCAACTCTTTTCCTCGCAACGGAATCGTGTTGGTCACTACCACTTGGGACAGACAGGACGTCTGTAACCGTTCCAGCGCCGGCCCGGACAGCACGGCATGCGTGCAGGCCGTGATCACGTCTCGAGCGCCATGATCAAGACAAGCCTGAGCCCCCTGGACAATGGTGCCTGCCGTATCGATCATGTCATCGAGGAGCAAGACGCTCTTCCCTTGCACATCTCCGATGATGTTCATGATTTGCGCTTGGTTCGGCCCTTCGCGTCGCTTGTCGATGATCGCCAGGTTCGCCTGAAGGCGCTTGGCAAAGGCTCTGGCCCGCTCCACGCCCCCAGCATCGGGCGAGACAACGACCAGATCCACTATTTGTTTCTTCACAATGTAGTCCAGCAACACCGGGAGAGCATACAAATGATCGACCGGCACGTTAAAAAATCCCTGGATCTGCCCAGCATGAAGATCCATCGAGAGTACACGATCCGCTCCGGCAGTCGTAATCAAGTCCGCAACGAGCTTCGCCGTGATCGGAACACGTGGTTGGTCCTTGCGGTCCTGACGAGCATATCCAAAATAAGGCACAACGGCAGTGATACGATTGGCCGACGAACGTTTCAACGCATCGATGATGATCAACAACTCCATCAAGGAATCGTTGACCGGTTGACAACAGGACTGCACAACGAACACGTCGGCGCCACGCACATTTTCGTCGATCTTGACCCGAATCTCTCCATCACTGAACGACGAAACCGTCGCTTCACCTAGCTTCTGACCCAAATACGCTGCGATCTCCTGGGCAAGCGAAAGATTGGCGTTGCCAGAGAAAATTTTTAGTTCTCTGTTCATTCGAACTGATCCTGAGCCGCCTTCTCGTTTTTCTCGAACGTGCTGGATTCTCTAGTGGTTCTTGTGCGGTGAGCGACGGTGGCTTTTCTGCAAACCACTCCCCATTTACTGCACACACGACCGGCGAAGCCAATCAAAGGCTGAAACTTTATCGGAAGTCACGGGCATCTGTCAACAAACGATCATGGAACGTTTGTCCGACAGGCTCAGAAATCGGAGGGAGTTGAAACCGCATAGACCTTGAGATGGGGTTCAGTCTGAAAACTTGACTGGGCCTGCCGAGCTGACGTCTCGTCACGAAACACACCAAAGACCGTGGCGCCACTCCCCGACAATAAAGCCCCCTCGGCCCCTTCAGCGAGCAGTTTCTGCTTGATTCTGTGAAGGCCTGGGTGGGTCTTGAACACCGCGGTTTCAAAATCGTTTTCAGCCGCTTGGAGCACACTCTCCCATGAGAGCGCAGAAGCTTTCCCCAGCGCCACGTGGGCCTCCGAAAGCGGCCGTACCCCTATTCGGCTTATGGAAAGCTGCTGATACGCCCACTTTGTTTCAACCGGGAACCCGGGATTCACCAGGACCACCCATCGGCTCCCCCTGATTCGCACTGGGTCCACCTTCTCACCTCTCCCTTCCACGATTGCGGAAGGAGCGAAAAAGAAGAACGGGACATCGCTTCCGAGTGCTTGGCCAACGTGGGCCATCTTCTCCATCGACCACCCTAAATTCAACAGCTGGTTCAGCCCGATAATCGTCGCAGCCGCA
>JACRQB010000075.1 GCA_016222925.1 Nitrospirota bacterium
CGGCGCATGTTTCAGAATGCCACCGATATAATACAAACAGAGCTGTGAAATCCCGGCATAGTCCTTCCCGGCAAAGAGGGGTTTTCCATCCTTCCAAATGCTCTGGTGCGTGTGCATCCCGGATCCAGCATCACTGAAGAGTGGCTTCGGCATAAAGGTCGCCGTCTTCCCATGTCGGCGCGCCACATTTTTGACGATGTACTTGTACAGCATCATCTTATCCGCGGTCCTCAGAAGCGAATCAAAGCGAATATCGATCTCGGCTTGGCCGGCCGAGGCCGTCTCGTGATGGTGCTTCTCCACCGCGATGCCGACCTTTTCCATCTCCAGCACCATTTCGCTTCGGATGTCTTGTTGGGTATCAGCCGGAGCCACCGGAAAGTACCCTTGCTTGTGACGGATCTTACCGCCCAGGTTGACCCCCTCTTGCCCCATGTTCCAGGCGCCTTCTTCTGAATCCAGATAATAGAAGCCGCTGTGGCTGGTTTGGTCATACCGGGCATGATCGAAGATAAAAAATTCAGCTTCCGGCCCCCAGAATGAATTGTCGCCGATCTTCGTACTCTGCAGATACTTCTCCGCTTTTTGGGCGATGAACCTGGGATCACGCTCGTAATTTTCGCGAGAAATCGGATCCACGACATTGCCGGTCAAGCTGAGCGTCGGCACTGCGGTAAACGGATCCAAGCACGCCGTGGCAGGATCCGGCACCACCAATAAGTCACTGTTGTTGATGGCCTTCCAGCCGCGGATCGACGATCCATCGAGGCCAGACCCATCCTTGAACAGGTCTTCCGTCAGCTCGCTCACAGGGATGGTCATATGTTGCCAGACACCGGGCAGATCGACGAATTTCAGATCCACCATCTGAATCCTGTGCTTCTTGGCAAACTCCAACACCTCACGCACATTCATACCCTTCCTCCTTTGAGAGATCCTCCGCGATGATGTTCTACCGCTTGGACCTTACCGTCACAGCGCGGTTTCCCCGGTTTCACCCGTCCGAATGCGCACGACCTCGCTCAACTCTCGCACGAAAATTTTCCCATCTCCGATACTCCCAGTTTTGGCCGCGCTGGTGATGGCCTCGATCACCCGAGGCACCTGGGCATCCGTCACCGCGACCTCGATTTTCACCTTGGGCACAAACTCGATCGTATACTCTTGGCCTCGATACGTTTCCTTATGGCCTTTCTGACGCCCAAACCCTTTGACTTCGGATACCGTCATCCCCTGGACACCGATTTCCAATAGGGCATCCTTGATCTCTTCTAGTTTGAACGGTTTGACGATGGCCTCAACCAGCTTCATGTCGATACTCCCCCTTGCCCGACCAGTTCAGCAATCTCCAACAACCCTCCGATGAGGCTCCGTTGAGAAGCGGCCTCCAACCAACCGGGCAGCCATCATAGCCCATCCTTTCCTATCACTCAACGTGGAAATCGTGTAATTTCCACAAAATGGCTCGAACGTTTGCGGGCCTATAGGCTACGCATCGCGGTGGAATCGGCAGGACGCCTCAGGATCGAGACAGCCCAGGCGGCTTCGCACCTATCCGGAATCATTGGATACAGGCTTGAGTGGTCTCTGATGATCAGGAACGAGAACCAGTGCGGTCTACTCCGGCTTGATCCGATAGCCGTTCGTAATCGGCATCCGTCGGTCCTTGCCAAAGGCGCGGTGCGTGATCTTGACACCCAGAGGTGCCTGACGTCGCTTGAACTCGCTGGCATCCACCATCCTGACCACGCGCAAGACTGTTGCACGATCGAACCCAGCCTCGACGATGTCGGCGAGCGACGTCTTCGGCACATCCTTAATGACGGCGAACCCGCCGGCCATATCGCCGTACAGCGTCGAGTACCCCACGCTCATCTCACTCTTGTTCCCCGTGGTCAATACCAGATGTCCGAACTTATTGGATACCGCCATGAGCAGATTGCCGCGAATGCGAGCCTGGAGGTTTTCTTCGGTCGTATCTGCGGGGCGGTCGGCAAATGAGGGTGCCAGCGATTGTCGATAGGCATCACATGTCGGCGCAATCGGGATGGTCTGCACGTCAATGCGGAGACACCGTGCCAATTCCACGACATCCTCTTCGCTTTCCCGTGAGGTGTACGGAGACGGCATGAAGACGCCCAGCACGTGTTCGGCGCCAAGCGCATCCACCGCAATGGCCGCGGTCACTGCTGAATCGACGCCGCCGCTCACCCCAATCACCACTCGGGTAAATCCGTTCTTGTGAACATAATCTTTCACGGCCAGTACCAGAGCCTGGTACACCGCTTCGATCTCCTCTAATGGCTCTGCTATCTCTGGCAAGATTCGAGTCCGCTTCTTCTTTTGGCTCGCCGCGCCCTTCACCACGAGACGATCGACGGCCGACATAGCTTTTCTAGTCCATGCCGCTTTTCGTCCATGCGTCATACGCCTGCGTGACACAGCTTCCACGTTCACATCGGCTACCAGCAGCTCTTCCCGAAACACATGGCCACGGGCAATCACCGTGCCGGATTGATCCAGAATCACACTGTTCCCGTCGAAGACCAGCTCGTCTTGACCGCCAACCATATTCGTATAGGCGAGAATGACTCCGTTGTCCCGCGCGCTCGTCGCCAACATCTGCTCCCTCGAGCCATTGTTACTGATATGAAATGGAGAGGCATCAATCGTGACGATCACCTCGGCGCCGGCCGCTCTGTAGACAGGGATGGGCCCTTCCGGCGACCACATATCTTCACAGATGGTCACCCCAATGGTCGTTCCGTTGACGAGAAGCATCGGGAGCCTCCGTCCAGGGAGAAAATAGCGGCTTTCATCCCATACCCCATAGTTGGACAACTGCCATTTACTGTAACTCCCGACTACCTTGCGATCGACAATCACTGCTGCCGCATTGTAGAGCGTACGCCGACCGGCTGTGCGCATCGACGGCCGAAAGGAATGTGGATCGCGTTGGTCTCCTTGTCTCACATACCCTACCACCGCAACTACCCCGCGACAGGCTTGGGCGATCTCGTTCAGAACCCGTACGTTCTCTTCGACAAACTGCGCCCTGAGCAGGAGGTCTTCGGAAGGAGAGCCAGTAATGGCCAGTTCAGGGAATACGACGAGATCAGCGTTGACCTTCTTCGCGTCTCGGATCCAGGTCGTGATACGGTGGAGGTTCCCGGTCAGATCCCCGACGGTCGGGTTCATCTGTGCCATCGCGATGCGCAACGTTCGCATAGAACTCCGGTGAAACCCGCCTATCCCCGCTATCCGATCGCGCACGACACAGGAGGGAGGTTCATCTCGACTCCGCTCGGTTGGCAAGTAATCCGTACTTAGGCATGACTCCGCGGAGAAGCTCGTGAAACAGCATGCCACTGCTCAAACATCTGTTTATCAATCGGCCCTATCCGCACCTGTCCAATACGTTCGGGCCACACTCCGATGACCCGCCCTCCTGACACCTTCTTATCATGCAGCATGGCCTTCCATATGCTCCGGCGGCATACGGTCACTCAACCCCGCCTCCGTTACAAGGCGGCGAATCGATTCCACCACTGCAAGAGAACAGATCTCCTGAAAACAGGCGAGTTCGGCTTCCTGTACTAATCCAATCCCCACCGCTTCTCCGTGGACAAGCGACTGATACCCCCCCAACGATTCAAGCGCATGTCCGATGGTATGCCCATAGTTAAGGATTCTCCTGCGATCTGATTCTCGCTCATCTGCGGCCACCACCTCGGCCTTGATCTCACAGGATCGCTTCACCACAGTCGCGACTATACCAGGCGCTTGCCTCCGTAACGCCGGCATGTGCCGCTGTAGATAGGCGAAGAAGGACTCGTCTGCAATGATTCCGTATTTAATGACTTCGGCCAGTCCGGCGACTACTTCCCGAGCGGGCAACGTATGCAGCGTCAATGGATCGATCCAGACGGCGCGCGGTTGATAAAACGAGCCGATCAGGTTCTTCCCGAGCCGATGGTCGACACCCGTCTTTCCTCCGACGCTGGAATCGACCTGTGCCACAAGCGTCGTCGGCACCTGAATATAGGGAATACCACGTTGGTAGATCGAAGCGGCAAACCCGGCCATATCACCCACGACACCTCCGCCGATCGCCACGAGCATCGACGACCGCTCAAACCGATGACGCGCCAACACGTCAAGGATCTGCTCCACCGTCTTCAGCGTTTTTGACCGCTCTCCGGGAGTCAGAATGATCGGAATGGGTTCCATCCCACACCGCTTGATCGCTTCCAGACTACTCTTGAGGTAGTGTCGGGCGACGTGCCGATCCGTCACAATGCCAACTTTCCCTCCTACACCGTGCTCCTTCAATCTCTTACCAAGCCTCGCCAACAGTCCGGCCTGAATCACAATCTCGTAACTTCTTTCAGATAGGGAAACGGGAACCGTGAAGATTGCAGTCATTTCGTAGCCCTGGAGAATCGGACGGAGTAGGACGGCATGTCAGATTTGTACCGCGCTCGTACGTAAACCATCCACCGGATGGCCATCGTATCACAGCCTCGGCAAGACTAAAAAGCCGGTTACGTTCCGCGCAGAGCGCCAAAGCCCTGGGTGGGCTTGTCGCCATCTCTTTGGAACAAAAGCAAGAGCCTGATGATGCTGAATCGCACCACCAGGCTCTTGGTGAGCACGGAAAGGAAACAGTCCTTAAGTCTTGATAATGCTTGGTGTGAGGAAAATGAGCAATTCTTGTTTCGAGACTGATTCGGACTTGTTCTTAAACAACCACCCAAGAACCGGCATACGGGATAGATAGGGAACGCCTTGAACATTGTTGTTTTGGCTATCGACAAAGACTCCACCGATCACCATGGTTTCGCCATCTCGAACGACCACCTGGGTGTTTGCCTCCCGTCGATCGATACTCGGACCGGCCGGATTGCTTCGTGCCCCGACAGCATTTCGTGTTGCTCGCACACGAAGCATAATTCTCTTTCCATCCTCCTTTGGATCGCGAGAGGTGATCTGGGGTGTGACATTCAACTCCAAGTTTGCATCGACAAACGTCGTTTGCGTTCCCTGTAAGGATGTTGTCTGAAAGGGAATCGATTCGCCCTGAGAAATCTTCGCTTCGCGCTTATCCAATGTGGTGATCTTCGGCGCTGCGATCACCTTACTTAACCCGAGCAACTCTCCGGCTGAGAGCCGCATATCCAAGGCAAAGTCGCCGCCGAGTTTTCCAAAGGTCCAGCCGATCGACGGGACAGCAGGCAACCCACCGACCTGAGCCGGCAGATTCACCAGAAAGCTTCGATCGATCGTACTCCCCCCTGTCCCGGCTATCTGCCCGAATGGGCCGGTAATATTCGAGAGGGCAAAGAAATCCGTGGGTGTACGATTGCCCGCTTGGAAGCCCCACTGAATCCCCAAGCCTCTCGCATACACGGTATCGGCTTGCACGATGCGCGCCTCAATCTGAACCTGAGGGACCTCTAGATCAAGTCCCTCCACCAGCTGCTTAAGGACGACCAATTTGGATTCAGTATCTCGCACAACCAACGCATTACTCCCCGCATTAAATTGCATGACGCCGCGTGGGCTCAAGTTCTGCCGCAGTGTCATCATGAGCTCCTGAGCCACGATGTGCCTGATATAAAAAACGCGGTCGACGAGTTCTTCTGCCTTGGTCTTGGATTCTCTAGCACGAGCTTCTTCATCCTGCTGCTTGCCTATATTTGCCAGGGAATCGATCCACACAATACTCCCTTGGCGAATCATGCCGAGCCCATTCATCTTCAGCAGCATATCCAGGGCCTGGTCCCACGGGACACTGACCAGCTTCATGGTCACTTTCGACTTGACCCCTTCCCCAACGACCATGTTGAAGCCACTGACCTCGGCGATCAAACGAAGAATGTTGGTGATGTCGGCCTGCTGAAAGTCGAGCGAGATACGCCGACCGACAAATCGTGTTTGCCCTACAATAATATCGTCGGATCGGTCGTCCTTTTCAGCGGGAGCACTTTCTCCAGCCATCTGGACGCGCTGCACCTTGAATTGAGCCTGCGCAGGGCCGATGATTCGCGTCGCCCGTTTGACCACACGATTCCCTGGCTCGAACAGCGCCCTACGGGCCTGGGGATGAGATGAGCCGATCTCTCCACCATCAATGTGCGCAGTGACAACAGCCGGCGCTTTCCGCTCGCTCGGCTTCAGAGTGATCAATACCTTATTATCCTCTCGAGTCAGAGAAAACACCGGGCGTTCGGACACATCAAACACCAACCTGACCTTATCAGCATGGTGGCCTACTCTGATTTTCTTGAGCAAGTAGTGGTCGGCCCGTACCACCGATCGCCTCAGAGTGGACGATACGGCAGGAATATCGACGATGAGCCGGGACTCATCCAAAAAATTGGCCTCGGGAAATAGTTGGCCATCTCCGGCCACCACGACGGTCACCACATCCGTTTCGGGACGCACCTCAATGGCGGTCACGGCCTGTGCCAGCAATCGCGTCGCGGCCATTTCGGCCCGCGTGACATCACTCTGTTGTACCCTGCCGATCTCTTCGGCAACTGCGGGCCTCTGGGCACATATAGTCAGAGCAGTGAGCGACACCCCCAAGGCTCCGATGAAACATCCAGCAGTCAGGACATTATCTGCGCGAAATAGTGGTTTCATTCTGAGCCCTCTTTGGGATGTAGAAGCTTGACATGTTCTCGCTCCTGCTTCTTGCCATACACATCAGTGAACCGTTCCTGGACAATGATGCCGCGCTCGGTCACGGCGCTGACCACTCCGTTGTTTTGCCCAACCCTCGTTCCCCGTCGAACGGTGTACCCATATCCGTCCGGGGTCTGAACCATTGCGGTATAGCCGTATGCCCCCCACACAATGGCAATGAGATTGAGCTCTGTCAGGGTCACGCGTTGCAAAGGTGGAAGGGTTGAATCCGTCTTCCCCGGCTGAAGCTCCTGGATAATCGGTGCAAATGGGTCTCGACGACCGGAAGGGTCATACCCACTCCCAACCACACCGTCTGGTACGGACAGCTGAGAAGGCACCGAGGTGTTCACCCCAGACGATGGCGCTTCTATAGTTTGCGGAGCGGTTCTTGGAATTTCCGGCACAACAGGCACCCTGAGCGCATCTTGCCTCATCGGAGCGATCATCCCAGAAACGGGGGAAGACTCGGCCTGTGCACCGGTGCTTCCTAAAAGGATGACACACACACACACCACGCTGGCTCCAATAGATAGAGTATATTGTCTAGACTTCTTCCTCATAACTCATTTACCAACTTGAGCCACTTTGGGAGCATTCACCGAAGAAGATCCTCCGGAAACTGGCTTTTCTTGAGGCGCAGCGTATGCCACCAGGTCAAATGTTGTTTGCGAGACAATTCGTCCTTGTTCAATCTTCGGCGATCCCATTCCACACTGACCGGCATCTTGATGAAAAGCTTCGACGCATCTTCCGTCTGGGCGCCTGGTTTCCACAGTCTGATATCGAGTCCCAATCGCACGCCGAGGTCAGACACCTGCTTCAGCAGCATGATCGCTTCTTCTTCCGGAGGGAGACGTTCCTTTTTCTTTGCTAATTCAATCTCGAGTTGCTTATTTGCGGCAACCAACTCATCGAGATGTTTCACTTTAATCGTAAGTGTTTGAATTTCACTCTCCAGCTTGCTATTTTCAGCGTCGAGCGCCGTGATCGCTGCAGACTTCGGTTCTGCAATGTAGAAATAGAAGCCCGCGATCATGCCACCCACAAGCAGGAATAAGAGCGCGGCCTTTTGCGAGGCTGGCACACTGCGAAGCGCATCAAGATTGAGCTGTGGCAAAGCCATCATGATCCCTTCAGACGAAATGCCAAACGAAATTGGTACACATTAATCTTGTTTTCAACCGCAGCCTTGCTCTCCTGCAGATTGATGCCGGTGAAATAATCCGTCCGTCGCAAGTTATTCACGAATTCCACCACGTCGTCGTTTGTTAAGGCCTTCCCTTCTAACTCCACGGTATCGGATGCCACACCCAGCCTTGTGAGCCATACCTTGAGGGGCTCTAAACTCTGACTCACGTGGTCGAGAACCTTGACCGGACCCATTCTGGCTTGCTCAAGCTGATCGATGATCCGGTTCTTGTCCTCAAGAAGCTTTTTCCTTTGCTCAAAATCCTGCACCTGCTTAACCTGTTCTTTCAGCTGAGCAACTTGCTTCTCTTTAGCTTGCTTTTCCTCCTGCCGAGCTTCAAGCTCGCTGTCCAACGAGGCCGAATACCACCAACACCCAGCCAGCGTGACCAGGATCAGTCCAACCCCGAGCAGCGCCTGTGCGCGCACGTCATACTGAGGTTTGGCCGGCCTTCCTTTGGGCCCACCCGGAAGGAGGTTAATCCGAATCATCTATCCCCCACCGCTCTTAAGGCCAGTCCGACACTGACGGCAGCCGATGGAGCCAAATCTGCGAATAGATTAGGGTCCATATCACAGCCAGTCACATCGATTTCAGCGAATGGATCAGCCATTTCGACAGGCAGTTGCATCCTATCGCCGAGCTGCTGAATCAGCCCTTTCGCCCTAGCCACACCACCACAGACGAGAACACGACTGAGCTCAGCATTGGTGGTCGATGTCTTGAAGTAGTCCACCGTCCGAGCGATCTCGGACGCTACTTCCGCATTAACGCTGTCCATGACGCTGGTAAACGACGCTCCGCTAGAGTCGCCCGCATGATCATTTCGCTTACTCTCTTCAGCCTCTTCAAATGAGAGCCCTATCTCACGTTGAATCGCCTCAGTATACCGATTCCCACCTAGCGGAATATCACGAGTAAATAACGACGATCCCGCGCGGATGATGTTCACGTTCATCACGCTCGCGCCGAGATTCACCAGCGCCGTCGTTTCTTCCTGTGCCATCGGATAATTAATCGCATGCATATTTTCAACCGCAAACGCATCGACATCCATGATCATTGGGACAAGTCCGGCAGCCTTAACCAACTCAGTCAGCTCATTAATCTTGTCCTTCTTCGCGGCAACAAGAATCACCGACATATCCCCTTGCTGATCTTCTGACGCATCCAATGACAAGACATGAAAGTCGATATTCACTTCGTTGATATCGAACGGAATGTACTGCTCCGCCGCCAATTTCACCTGCCCCTCCAGCTCTTCGTCAGGCATCGGTGGCAGGCTGATCTTCTTCACAATAACGGCATGCCCGGAAATCGAGATGGCGACATGCTTGTTCTTGACGTTGACTTCCGCAAACAATTCTTGAATCGCCGAGACTACACGCCCTTCATCCATCACCGTCCCATCGACAATCACTTCCGGCTCAAGAGGTTTCACGCCGAACTTTTGTAGAAAGTACCGTCCCTTACTTTCCTTGAGCTGAGCAACTTTGATGGCGCTGGATCCGATGTCGAGCCCCACTAACTGCCGGCGAGGGGTCAGCATCCCAACAATGTCGGTCTCGAAGAGCTTTTTGAATGAAGTCAACATGCGGTACCTGCCACCTTACACCACAGCCTTTCTGGTGCGAATAATTTTCTCGATTTCATCCACATTCTTTCTCGTATACAGTCGCCAGTTTCTCCAGTCTCGAGCAGGTCCAGTAATGACACCCTCTCGTTCCCAACGAAAGAGGGTCGCCTTGGAAATATCAAATAAGTTACACACTTGATGGGCCTTAAACCCCACTTCACTCGATGTATATTTAGGTTTATTCACGTCGGTATTTATACCAGTTCTGATACCTTTCATTATTCACAAGGCTAAGTATAGTCAATATGCTTTACCTGTCAAGGAAGCGTTAAGAAAGCGAGAATGACGGCAGGAAAACGGTGGCTGTTATTCCAACAACCGGCTACGATTTGTCGATATCTCGGTGTTTGAGGCCAACCTCGTACCCCAGGGCGGCAAGGCTTTCTCGAAGACGCCCGGCAACCGCAACCGAGCGATGACGCCCGCCGGTACACCCGATACCGATAGTCAGATAACTACGCCGCTCTCGCTGGAATAACGGCAAGAGAAACTTCAGAAAACCTTCAAGGTGCTGCAAGAGTGATATGGCATCAGAGTCTGTGAGCACGAAGGTTCGGACCAGCGGATTGTCTCCAGAAAGGGGCTTGAGTTCAGGCACAAAAAATGGGTTCCTGAGAAATCGCACATCAAACAACAAATCGATATCGTACGGCACCCCGAATTTATATCCAAAGGTTATGAGTGAGATTGTCAGTCGTCGATCCGATGACTCCCGTTGAAACTGCTTCGCAAGCAACTCACCGAGCTCATGGACTGTCAGATCGGACGTATCGATGATTCGATCAGCCTGGCATCGGAGTTCGGCCACACGCTCCTTTTCGAATCGGATTCCATCCAAGACGGGAAGATGTGGCAAAAGTGGGTGCGGGCGCCTGGACTCTGAAAAGCGCCTGATCAATACTTCTTCACGAGCCTCAAGAAAAAGGACCTGAATAGCATGGCCAAGCGTTTTCACTCTCTCCAAGATACCAACGAAATCCGAAAAGAACGCACGCTCTCTAATATCAATCCCAAGGGCAACGTTGGCAATTTCGCTCTGCTGCTGGTTACAGAGATCGACAAAAGTCGGAAGCAAGGCCGGAGGAAGATTATCGATGCAGAAATACCCGGCATCCTCAAAGGCTTTGAGGGCGTAGGTTTTACCAGAACCGGACAACCCACTAATAATGACTAGGTTCAGCCGGGCCATCGGATCGCATATTGTCTCGGTTGAGATAGCTGAGATATTCCCATTTTGGATTCGCTGCCAGCTTCACGCATGATTCAGTGACGCGGAGCGCTCTGAGCCGCTCAGACGCATGCCATGCGCTAGGGAACAAGGCCGCATGATCTTACAAGAGACTCGCGTAGAAAATGCGATCATGCCCTCTTCGGTTGAGCCGGCTTATGATTGACAAGGCGATCTTTCCATTTTCGAAACTGCGCATCTACACGATCAACTAGGGCATCAATGGTGGCATACATCTCAGGCGTTGCTGTCTTAGCTTGCACTCGTTTGCCACTGACCGCACCAGTCACTTCGGCCTTATGCTGAAGCTTCTCGACTCCCAATACTACTTGCAGCGACCCAACCTTCAACCCGTATCGATCAAGGCGAGAAAATCGGGTTTCCACATAGCTTCTAAGCGCTGGCGTGATGTCCATGTGACGCCCTGTAATTCTTAGCTTCATGCCCACCTCCAATTGTGATCCAGCTGGATGCGAAGCAACAGATATCAAAAAAAGCGCTTGCGTTGACTAGCGGACGAGATATTCAATTCGGCCCGATATTTCGCCACAGTCCTCCGCGCAATAATTACTCCCTGTTTGCGAAGCCGGGCTGCAATTTCCTCATCTTTCAAAGGACGTTTTACATCCTCTTCAGTCACCATGGTCTTGATCATATCCCTGACGGAAACGGAGGAATGCATCCCTGATGGCTCATCAACATGCTGAAGCCCTGCATTGAAGAAAAACTTGAGTTCCAACATGCCCTGCGGGCAATACATATATTTATTAGCCGTCACACGGCTAATCGTGGATTCATGCATCCCAATATCCTCGGCCACCTGCTTGAGAACCAAGGGCTTCAGATATTGGACGCCATGGTTAAAAAATTGCTCCTGGAACTTGACGATACTGGAAACCACTTTCACGATGGTCCGATTGCGCTGCTCAATGCTTCGAATAATCCACTGAGCGGCCCGCAGCTTTTCATCCATATATGCTTTAGTTTCAGATGTTCCGCTTTGTCCAGAAGAAATAAGCTGCTTGTAATACGGACTGATCCTCATGCGTGGAAGCCCATCGTCGTTCAACAGGACAACCCACTCTCCCTCATTCTTAACCACAAACACATCAGGCACGATAACGTAGTTCTGGGTATTGGAAAACGGCCTCCCTGGCTTTGGCTCAAGTTCTCCAATGACTTTTGTCGCTTGAAAGACCTCTTCGACTGTAACGTTCAAGGCCTTCGCGACCTTGCCATACTGTTTTTTTTCTAAGTCTTTCAAATGGTGCGACACGATGTTCTCAATAACAGATCCTTTCAATGCACCAGGAGGCGCCCCAAGTGATCCAAACAGACTTCGACCTAGATGCCCGAGTTGGAGCAGAAGGCATTCGGGAAGATCCCTTGCACCAACTCCAGTCGGATCGAACGTTTGAATGTCTTTGAGCACAGATTCGACTTCGGACTCGGCAAAATCAGTCCCGGCCACAACCTCAGGCAAAGGAATGCGAAGGTAGCCATCGTCATCCAAATTGCCGATGATCAAGCGACCAAGTTCTTTTTCTCGATCACGGAGCCCGGACAAGGACAATTGCCAGAGGAGATGCTCTTCGAGAGACGTTGCTTTTGCCAGCGTTTGCTCGTACGAAGGAAACTCATCTTGCGCCGAGGAATATTCGGACGCGCCGCTCCGCTGATCTCTGCCGAAATACTCTTCCCACCCGGAAGCGGAAAACTCCTCCGGTGACCCTTGTTCTTCACGTGTCTCAACCGCCGGGTCCGACCGATCCTGTCCTTCCAATGCAGCGGGATCTTCGGCCTTTTCCTCAGTGGCCGAGGACTCGCCTTCCTCGGCATCGGACTGCATCTCATCCAGCAAAGGGTTTTCCAGGAGATGCTGCGTGAGGCTCTGCTGCAGTTCCAGCCGAGACAGCTGCAGCAGCTTAATCGCTTGCTGCAGCTGAGGCGTCATGATGAGCTTTTGCGAGAGTTGTGGAACCAGACGGAGTTTCATCGATGCCCCTGCTACTCTTCTACAACTTGAACTGTTCCCCAAGATAAACGGCCCGAGCCGTTGGACTCTGCACAATAGCTTCAGGAGACCCTGCCTCTAAGATCAATCCTTCATTGATGATGTAGGCACGATCGACGATTGAAAGCGTTTCCTGGACATTGTGATCGGTAATCAATATGCCGATCCCTTTTTCTTTCAAGCGCGTGATGATCTGCTGAATATCCGCGACGGCGATTGGATCGATCCCAGCAAACGGTTCATCCAACAGCATGAAGGACGGTGTAGCCGCCAGCGCACGCGTGATTTCCAAGCGCCGACGCTCTCCCCCTGAGAGGGCATAGGCCATACTCTTTCGTATATGGATAAGATCTAGCTCCTTGAGCAAGGCATCCACCCGCTGACTTCGCTCTTTACGAGCATACCCTAGCATTTCAAGAATCGCCAAGACATTATGTTCAACCGAGAGTCGTCGGAAAACAGATGATTCCTGAGGGAGGTAACCGATTCCCCGCCGTGCGCGTTTATACATGGGCAAGTTGGTCACGGATTCTCCGATGAAGGTGATCTCCCCTTCATCGGGCTGACACAACCCAACCATCATGTCGAAGATTGTGGTCTTGCCTGCTCCATTCGGACCGAGAAGCCCGACCACCTCACCGGCATATACTTCGACCGCGACGCCCTTGACGACTTTGCGTCCACGGAAACTTTTCACCAATCCAGTGGCGCGCAGACAATGCCCCCGCTGTACCACAATCGGATCGACGATGGCCTCAGACTCTGCATGAGCACTATGGGTCACGGTTGACTCGGCCCCTCATCTTCGATCCGAACATGTGAACCGCCTTCCACCACACTCCGCTCTTCCGCCATAAAAATCGTAATTTGCTTGCCGCTGACACGGGTGCCCCGTTCCCAAGCTATGGGATCGCCCGTCAAAACGATCTTCTCTCTGTCAACGAAATATACGGCTTTTTGACACGTCGCGTTACCGTTCTCGTACTTAATCTTGACACGATGGGCATCGCCGGTCGCTTCGATACGTTGGACGGAACGATTCGACATCGGCGACACGGCGCTGTGCTCTTTGCGAGCCGAGGAATTCCGAACGGATTCATGGTGGTCCGTTCCGCCTCCAGATGGCAGAGAGGAATCGTAATTTCGTGAAGCAAACAGCACAACCATCTTGTCCGAGTGAACGATAAGCGATCCACGGGTCAGCACAACCGTCTCCTCAAAAATCGCCTGGCTGTCTTGATTTCTGACTGTCATTTTCTTTGAGGTAATTGTGGTTGGGGCACCGGACGCCTCCACGCTCCTCTTCAGATTCACAGATTCCGCTGAGGGAGCTGCCGAGGTGGATCCGACACAGAAGGCACTAAGAAGAAGCCAGATCCACATGCACATCCTGTAACACCTCAAATTCTTCGGATTCCATTCGCCCAAGCAGCCCTTGCCCCCGCACCTCCAATCCATGCCCCACCATGCGGACAGGATCTTCGGTCCGAATTTCTCGTGCTTCGTCCGTCCAGACCAAGTGGTTGGTATAAATCGTATACCCACTCCTCGTTTCCACAACAATGGGCGTTTGGCGATTTGCCAACCTGAAATTCTTGGTCGCCGTATCCAGCGTGCCCTCTTCCCCGTGCACGGTCACCTCATCTCCTCCGGTGCCGTAGAAGGTGAGGGCGACGTCACGCAGCACAGCGCGCTTATCTTGTTCAAATAATCGAACCTGTTTCGCCTGCACCTGCCACTGGACTACATTTCCTTTCGATTGCGTAAAGATAAACTCCAAGATCTTGGCATCTGCTTGTTCAATCGACTCTGGGGTGAGGGGACGGCTATTCTGAGCTGAGTCGGCGTTTCTGAAGAGAAGATAGCCGAGAAATGTCGCTAACAACACACTCAAGGTGAGAAGGGCCCGTCTTGCTATAAGCTCCCACATGCTCTAAGAATTTCCATGAGATTGATTCATGTCGATAGCTGGCACGATCGTAGCATGCATAATCTGTCAAGTAAACGTCCTCCGGGGAAGTGGAAACAAAAAGACTCCCATGTGTTGTCACATGGGAGTCTTCAGACGGACAGCTAAATGCTCGGGTTAAAAACTATGCTGAAGGTGCAGCATCAGTGGATGCAGGCGAGGCAGCACCAGCTTTTGAGTTTTTCTTGGTGGCTAATTCCTGACGAGAAACTAATTCAATGGCCACCATTTCAGCGGCGTCGCCAATGCGGCGACGAGTTTTGATGATCCTGGTGTATCCTCCTGGCCGATCTTTGAATCGTGTCGCCACATCGCTAAATAGCTTAGACACAACGGCCTTGCTGCGGATAAAGGCTAATGCTCGGCGCCGCGCAGGGAGCGTACCTTCCTTGCCAAGAGTGATCATGCGGTCGGTAAACCCTCGTATCTCCTTAGCCTTAGCTCCTGTGGTCTCGATACGCTCTTGGTCTAACAGCGAGGTCACTAAGTTCCGAAACAACGCCCATCGATGTTTCGTCTGCCGCCCAAGTTGTCGCCCCTTTTTTCTATGTCGCACGATAGTCCTCTTGATTGGAAAGCATCATTCAGGTTTCTGGCTTCCATTGTATGGGGAAGCCTCAACTTTTGTTCCTAACGAAAGCCCCATCTCAGAAAGAATTTCTTTAATCTCGTTGAGGGACTTTTTTCCAAAGTTCTTTGTCCTGAGCATCTCCCCTTCAGACTTTTGGACGAGATCAGCGATCGTTTTGATATTCGCGTTCTTCAGGCAATTGGCCGCGCGGACGGACAACTCAAGCTCATTCACGCCACGAGAGAGATTCTTGTTTACTTCCCGATGAGATTCCTCGTATCCCGCTTCGCTCTTTCCTTCGCTTCGCTCCTCCGGATTGATAAAAATATCCAGATGTTCGCGCAAAATCCCGGCCCCCGTAGATAGCGCATCGCGCGGGCTGATGGTACCGTCGGTCCATATCTCCATCGTCAGTTTGTCGTAGTCAGTCATACGACCAACCCGGGCATTTTCGACATGGAAATTGACTCGCCTGATCGGAGAGAAGATGGAATCAATGGCAATCACCCCAATCGGCAGTCCCTCTTCCTTGTTACGTTCGGCCGGCACATAACCACGGCCATGTTTCACAGTCATCTCAATATCCAGAGTCGCATCCTTGTCCAGGGTGGCAATATGCAAATCTGGCGTCAGAATTGTTACGTCGCCATCGTGAAGAATATCTGCCCCCTTTGCTTCTCCAGGCCCCTTCTTTTTCAATCGTATCGTCTTTGGTTTATCCGTGTGGAGTGCCAGCCGCAAGCTTTTAATATTCAGAATAATTGCCGTGACATCTTCCGTCACACCTGAAATCGTCGAAAACTCGTGCACGACCCCTTCAATCTTCACGGTGGTCACCGCAGCTCCCGTGAGCGACGACAGCAAAATGCGACGGAGGGCATTCCCGATCGTGGTGCCAAACCCCCGCTCAAATGCTTCTGTGGTGAACCGTCCAAATGTGGGAGAATGTGCATCCTTATCGACTTCCACCCGCATTGGGATCTGAAAGTCTTTCATCGCTTTAATCATGACCCACCCTCCATACCATCGAGTGACTAAGACATTGGCGGATAGCGCCGATGCCCAAAGACCGCACCGCAGACCGGCGGACTATCGTGAATACAATTCCACGACCATCTGTTCATTGACTGGCAATGCGATCTGTTCCTTGGCCGGTAATGTGCGCACCGTTCCTTTAAATGCGCCTTTGTCAAGCTCCAGCCAATCAGGAATACCTCGACTATCAACTGACTCCAAAGCCGCCTGAAATGCGGCCAAGTCACGACTCCTCTCACGAATCTGGATCACATCTCCAGGCTTTACCAGCGCTCCAGCCACCGTGATCTTCTTCCCGTTAATCGTGAAATGACCATGACTCACCATCTGGCGAGCTTGCTTGCGCGAAGCACCGAACCCTAAGCGATACGCAACATTGTCCAGGCGGCACTCCAGCAAACGCAACAGGGCATCGCCCGTGACGCCGGTCTGTCGTTCAGCGCGTTCGAAGACGCCACGGAATTGACATTCCTGAAGTCCATAGATACGACGCAGTTTCTGTTTTTCGCGCAACTGGAGACTATAGTCAGAGGTTCGCTGTCGCCCCTGTCCATGTTGACCAGGCGGATAACTCCTGCGTTCGATCGCGCACTTTTCCGTCATACAGCGCGTGCCCTTGAGAAAAAGCTTCTCCCCTTCTCGCCGACACAACCGACAGACTGGACCACGATACTTTGCCACTGCTTCCTCCTCGCAATAGAACTTACCGACTCACTAGCAATAGGCCATGCAATCTCGCCCAGGGACTCTGAGCATCCATCAAAAAATCACACTCGCCGCCGTTTGGGTGGTCGACACCCATTGTGCGGAATTGGCGTGACATCGCGAATTAGATTGATTCGCAAACCCGCTCCTTGAAGTGAACGGATCGCTGATTCTCGACCAGAACCTGGCCCATTCACATAGACATCGATTTGCCGCATCCCACTTTCCATTGCTTTTCTCGCTGCAGCCTCTCCCGCACGCTGAGCAGCAAAAGGGGTGCTCTTCCGTGATCCTTTGAACCCTTGATTACCGGCACTTGCCCAGACCACCGTGTTGCCGCTCATGTCGGTGATCGTCACAATCGTATTGTTGAATGACGCCTGAACATGGGCCACGCCACTCTGAACAATTCGACGTTCTTTCTTTTTCCCTTTTTTGATACTCATGCGAACTCCTTCGGCTGTTTCCGCAGACTAGGTGCTTGAGGCCCCTTTGGCCATCGTCGATCTCGGCTTGCTACTGACGCCTGCGCGCCGTCCCTTACGTGTCCGAGCATTGGTCTTGGTTCGCTGTCCGCGGACAGGTAGGCCTTTGCGATGACGCAACCCTCGATAGGTCCCTGTGTCAATCAGCCGCTTGATATTCAGCGACACTTCTTTACGGAGGTCTCCTTCAACCCGGTAATCACGCTCAATGATTTCACGTAACTTGACGATCTTATCTTCGCTCAGGTCATTAATCCTGACCGCGCCATCGATCCCCGCTTCATTGAGAATCTTCCGAGCCGACATACGTCCAATTCCATAAATGTAGCTCAGCCCGATATCCGTTCGCTTATTTCGTGGCAAATCGATGCCAGCAATACGTGCCATTCTCCCTCCCGATATAAGTACTGAGCACTAGAGCATCAACCACTTCACTGTTTGAGCCTGCCGGAGCAACGCTGTGATGAACAGTGACCGTTCGAAACTCCCCATTATTTTATTTCTGCGGCTATCCCTGCCGCTGCTTATGACGTGGATTTTTACATAAAATCCGCACCACCCCACAACGACGCACAACCTTGCATTTAGCACATATGGGCTTCACTGATGATTTGACCTTCATAACAATTCGCCACTCCCGTTACTTAAAGCGATAGGTAATTCGGCCCCTGGTCAAATCGTATGGTGACATTTCCACCGTGACCTTATCGCCGGGAAGGATGCGGATAAAATGCATCCGCATTTTCCCTGAGATGTGAGCCAGTATGACATGGCCATTATCCAGCCTGACCCGAAACATGGCGTTAGGAAGCGTTTCTGCGATCGTATGTTCGAAATGGGCAGATAAGCTCCCATCTACCGTGACCGCAGTCCACCTATCCTCAAGAACACGAACGGCACTCCGACCCATGTTCACCATTGGTTCGATCGCCAGGACCATACCTGGTTGCAATCGAGGCCCCTGACCCGGCTTCCCATAGTTGGGAACTTGAGGCTCTTCATGCAGCTGCCGACCAATCCCGTGCCCCACAAACTCGGTCACCACTGAGAAACCGGCAGATTCAACATGTTGCTGTACCGCATTCGAGATATCCGTGAGACGGTTGCCGACCACCGCCTGCCTGATCCCGAGATAGAGAGCCTCCTCCGTCACCTGAACCAATTTTGCCGTCGCCTCAGGAACCCGACCAACCACCACTGTGACTGCGGAGTCCCCATAGAATCCACCCACAATAGCACCGAGATCAAGTCCGATGATATCCCCATCCTTGAGCTTTCTCTTCGAAGGGATACCGTGAACGACCTGCTCGTTCACAGATGCACAGAGGGTTTTTGGAAAGCTCCGGTAACCTTTGAACGCCGGAATCGCCCCCCTCACCCTTATTGCCTCCTCGGCAATGCGGTCCAGCTCTTCCGTGCTGATACCGAAACAGACCGCTTTCCTCACAATCACTAGCGCCTCAGCCACCACTCTTGACGCCTCTGCCATCACCGCGATCTCGGCGGGCGTTTTCAGAATGATCATGCGGTCTGAGGTGTCGCGAGTACTTTCACGAGGTTGTGGTATACCGTGTCAACCGCCTCGGCACCGTTAAGATGCGACAATACCTGCCGCTTCTCATAAAAGTCTATTAGCGGCGCTGTCTGCTCTTCGTACACACGGAGACGCATCTCAATCGCCTCCCGCTGATCGTCACTTCGCTGAATCAACGCTTCTCCACATCGCTCACAGAGACCGCCGTTCTTTGATGGGGCGAACTCGAGGTGATACGTCGCTTGACACTTTGGACAGCTCCGACGCCCACTCAGGCGCTTCACAACGTCTTCTCGAGAAACCCTAAAGTTAATCACTCGATCCAGCGGAAGACTCCGTTCAACGAGCACCTTCCCAAGCGCGTCTGCCTGAGGAACCGTCCGTGGAAACCCATCGAGAATAAAACCATTTGCGAATGCGGGATCTGCCAACCTCTCCAGCACCAGCCCTATGACAACTGAATCCGGTACCAATCTTCCCTGATCCATATGTTCTTTCGCTTCACAGCCCAGAGATGACTGAACCCGAACTGCCTCTCGAAGCAAATCCCCAGTCGAAATCTTTCGGATACGATAGTGAACTGCGGCCTTATCAGCCTGTGTGCCTTTTCCAACACCCGGAGCACCGAGAAATACAAGCCGCATGATTTTAGCCGCTTCTCCCGCGCAATGGAGCCATGCCCTTACCCAAGAACCCATCATAATTCCGCATCAACATATGGGATTCAATTTGCTGGGCCGTATCCAGCCCCACGCCAATGACGATCAACAGGGAGGTGCCACCAAAATAAAATGGAACATTCAGCTTGTAAATCAACAATTCAGGAATCACACAGACGATGGCCAAATAGATTGCACCAGCAAATGTAATCTTGGTTAAGACGTTGTAGATATAGTCTGAGGTTCGTTGCCCAGGCCGAATCCCAGGAATAAACCCGCCGTACTTTTTCATGTTGTCGGCCATATCAACGGGGTTCAGGACGACCGCCGTGTAGAAGAAACAGAAAAAGAGAATTAAACCCACATACATCAATGTGTACAGCAGCGATCCAGGAGCCAGCTGATCACCGATCGATTTCACCCATGGTGTTTCAAAAAATCCGGCAATGGTTGCAGGAAACGCAATGATCGAGGAGGCAAATATAGGAGGAATGACGCCCGCCGTATTAATTTTCAAAGGAATGTGCGTGCTCTGCCCACCATAGACCCGTCGACCGATCACCCGTTTTGCATACTGTACGGAAATTTTCCGCCGGCCACTTTCTAAAAAAACAATCGCGGCGACAACGCAGATCATTAAGAGTGCCAAGGCAATCAATAAAAACGCATTAAGCTGGCCGATTTCATATAAATTATAGGTCTGCGCCACGGCCGCAGGAAGCCTGGCTACAATACCAGCAAAAATGATTAACGAGATACCATTGCCAATTCCTCGCTCGGTGATCTGTTCACCGAGCCACATCAAGAAACCCGTGCCAGCCGTCAGTGTGATGACCGTCATCAGACGGAATCCCCACCCAGCGTGCAGCACGAATGCGCCCTGATTCATTTGTTCTAACCCAACCGCAATCCCAAACCCCTGAATCAGAGCGATACCGATCGTCCCGAACCGGGTATACTGAATAATTTTCTTGCGGCCACGCTCCCCCTCCTTGGCTAATTTGGTCAAATGAGGGACGACGACCGTCAATAACTGAAGGATGATCGATGCGCTGATGTAGGGCATAATGCCCAACGCAAAGATCGTCAGGCGGGACAGGGACCCGCCTGAAAAAATATCGAGGAACCCAAGCAAGGCCCCCCCCTGTTTCTGCAAAAACTCCGAAAGGGCTTCACCGTTGATACCAGGAGTCGGGATGTGAGACCCGATTCGATACACCACGAGCATTCCAAGCGTAAAAAGAACAGAGTACGCAGCTCGGGGATCTTAAAGATATTCTGAAAACTTGTCAGGAGCCGTTCAAGCACCGCCGATGACCTCGACTCGCCCTCCGGCCGCTTGGATTTTCGATTCAGCCGATTTACTGAACTTATGCGCCTGAACAACGAGTGCTTTCTTTAACTCACCATTGCCGAGAATTTTAATCGGAAGTTTTTTCCGCTTCACTAATCCAGCGTCAACCATGGCTTGCGGAGTGACGGTCTCATTTCCAACCCATTGTTCAAAACTCTTAATGTTGACGATGGAATATTCCGTCCTCGATGGGTTGGTAAATCCGAACTTTGGTAGCCGGCGTACCAACGGCATCTGTCCGCCCTCAAACCCTGGGCGTTTACCGCCACCAGATCGAGCCAGAAGTCCCTTATGCCCTTTGGTGGCCGTCTTTCCGTGACCAGACCCAGGTCCACGTCCTATACGTTTCCTTCGCTTCTTTGCCCCTTTTGCTGGAGCCAAATCATGAAGTTTCATGGCTTTCCAACCTCAAGCAGGTAGCCCACTTTTTGAATCAGTCCTCGCACCTGAGGCGTGTCCGGACGAACAACAGTCTGTCGTATATGTCGAAGACCGAGGCCACGCAATACAAGGCGATGCCGCTCAGGTGTCCCAATGGGACTCCGTCGTAACGTCACGCGCACGCTTTGAGCAGCATGCTCTGAAGTTTTAGGCGTCTTGGATGAG
>JACRQB010000288.1 GCA_016222925.1 Nitrospirota bacterium
ATCGATTATAGAAGGTCATCCATACAGCCTGCAACTCGTTGACAAGCGGTGTGTCGATTACTATGATGCCTCCCCTCATCCAGTCAGAGGCGTGGCCAGCTCCATTCCATGAATATCCCCAATAGCCTCACGATTCTTCGCATTCTCCTGATCCCCGTCTACATAGGGTTCATGACCTACGGCTCATATGGGTTCGCACTCTTGACACTACTTGTCGCGGGACTGACGGATGCCATTGACGGTTATCTTGCACGCAAACTGAATCAGCGGACACGATTAGGGACCGTACTTGACCCTCTGGCAGACAAGCTGCTGCTGACGTCGAGCTTCATTTCGCTGGCGATGCTGCATTTGGTGCCGTCCTGGCTGGTCATCCTGGTCGTGAGCCGGGACATTATTCTCCTCCTGGGGACTGTGGTGGCTCACGTCACCAATACACCGATTAATGTGACACCGACGTTCTTGGGAAAAGGAACGACGTTGTTTCAGTTGAGCTACGTCCTGTTGATTGTCCTTTTGACATGGCGAGGACTCGACCGCTCCATGCTTGCTCCACTCGTCGTCCTAATGGTTGGGTTCACCCTGGCCTCAGGGTTACATTACCTTTATCGAGGGTATCGCGACACGAATGTGGCGCCTCCGCTTGCCTAATGACCTCGGCTGCAAATACGACCTCGTCGGCCGTCCGGTAAATATTTCAATTGTTTTTGACAGGTTTCCAACCCCCCAGTAGACTCGCTTCGTAGTCTTAGCCTTCCCGTATAATCGGCTCAGGAAGCCATAACAGGACGAGAATCTATGGCCACGTTTGCATATGTCGGGCGGAGCAAGTCCGGAGCGGTGAAAAAAGGTGAACTCGTCGCGAAGTCGCGCGATGAAGCGGTGGAGCAACTACGCAAACAAAGCGTGGTGGTGACGAGCCTTGAGGAGAAGGCGGCCCAAGAGGGATTCAGTTTTAAGCTCGGTGGCGGAGTGAGTGAAAAGGACTTGGTCGTTTTTACCAGGCAGTTTGGGACCATGATTAATGCCGGGTTGCCCTTGATTCAGTGCCTAGAAATCCTATCGAACCAATCAGAGAATGCAGCGCTGAGGAAATCTGTGGGTGCAATCAAAGTCCAAGTCGAGGGAGGTTCGACGTTTTCAGATGCCCTCCGCAGGCACCCCAAAGTCTTTGACGATCTGTATGTCAACATGGTGCATGCGGGCGAAGTGGGGGGGTTGCTCGACACCATTCTTGGTCGACTTTCCAAGTATATTGAAAAAGCGATGAAATTGAAGGGGCAAATCAAAAGCGCCATGGTCTACCCGGCGTCGATTTTGGGAATCGCTTTTATCGTGATTGCTGTATTGATGATCTTCGTGATCCCGGTGTTTGAGAAGATGTTCAAAGATATGTCCGGCGGAAAAGTGGCGCTTCCTGGCCCCACTCAGCTCGTGATTGATATGAGTAATTTCGCGCAGTCGAGCTGGTACATCATTCTTGGAGGGATCATTCTCGCAGTCGTGGCGTTCAAAAAATACTATGCAACGGCCAAAGGGAAGTACCAGATCGACAAGCTGCTTCTCAAGCTGCCTGTGTTTGGAGATTTGGTGCGAAAGGCGTCGGTAGCGAAGTTCACGAGAACGTTGGGGACGCTCATAACCAGCGGCGTGCCGTTATTGGACGCCTTGACGATTTGCGCGAAGACTTCGGGGAACAAGATCATTGAAGAAGCTCTGGTCAACGCCAGGGTGAGTATCAGCGGAGGCAAGACGATTTCCGAGCCTCTCGCGAAAAGTCAGGTATTCCCGAAGATGGTGACACACATGATCGCGGTCGGCGAATCAACGGGTGCGCTCGACGCCATGCTAGGGAAAATTGCAGATTTTTACGAGGACGAGGTGGATCAGGCAGTTGCCTCACTGACCGCATTGCTGGAACCGATGATGATGGTTTTCCTCGGAGTCCTCATCGGATTCATCGTGGTGGCCATGTATCTGCCAATATTCACAATGGCCCAGGCAATCAGCTCATGAGCACGGATGCGCTTGTTTCGCAGGAATATATCCATTGCAGAAGGCTGACTCTGGTCGTTAGGAGTTGAATAGACCCTACCTCGATGTCATCTCGGCGCCACATTTCTCGATGAACGTGGGTATGGGTCTAATCACGTCATGACGGCGGATGGGCCCATGGGCGATATCAAAGCACGAATCTACCGGTTAATGGGGTGGCGAGTCGTTATCGTCACCATCCTGTTAGGGCTTTCCCTTGCATTTCAGGTCACCAAGGGCGAACGGGTTGAAACGTTCTATGCTCTGATCATCTTCACCTATGCGGTCACGATCCTTTACGCGTTCCTGTTCCGGCTGCTGACTACTCCTCAAGCTCTTATACAATTTGCCTGGGCTCAGATTACCGTCGACTTTTTGGTCGAGACGGTCTTAATTGCAAGGACGGGTGGAATCGAAAGCCCGTTCGCAGTGCTCTATGTGATCAGTGTGACGGTGGCAAGTTTGGTTCCCCGTCGCCGAGTGGGTCTTTTGACGGCCAGCCTCTGCATCATCCTGTTTGGGATTCTGACCAATGTCCAGCTCTACGGCCTTGCTGAAGTCTGGGGATGGTTGCCCCATGCTGACCTCAGTGCCGCTGAAACACTCCATGCGTTCGGTGTCTATAGCTTGGCTTTTCTCGTGGTTGGGTTCTTGAGTGGGGCTCTCGCAGATCAGCTCGGGAGGGCCGACCACTCGCTTCGTGA
>JACRQB010000076.1 GCA_016222925.1 Nitrospirota bacterium
TACGGAAATTGTTGAGACTGTTCGGCGCAGTGGAGCTAGGGTAGTGGGGCCAATTCCGCTTCCTACGCGGATTGAAAAGATTACCGTCCAGCGGTCGACGCACGCCGATAAGAAATCCCGTGAGCAATTTGAAATGCGCACACACAAGCGATTGCTCGATATTATGGAGCCAACGCCTGAGACGATGGATTCCTTGATGAAGCTGAATTTGGCGGCTGGAGTGGATGTAGAGATAAAGCTATGATGGCGTGTGAGTTCAAGGTTGGATATGGTCTTGGTTGTCCTCTCAATTATGCGGTGAGTCAATGACGAATGGACTGATTGGAAAAAAGTTGGGAATGACCCAAGTCTTCGATGAGAGTCGTTTGACTCCAGTGACAATAATCGAGGCGGGTCCGTGTCGAGTGGTAGCGCTAAGGACGAAAGAGCGGGATCAATATGAAGCGGTCCAGCTTTCTTTCGGTGAAGTCAAGGAGCGCAAGTTATCGAAGTCAGAGTTGGGGCACCTCAAGAAAAGCCAAGCGGCACCCAGTCGAGTCCTGCGTGAGTTTAAAAAAGACGGAAATCCGGCTGTTGGACAGATGGTAACGGTCGGCATGTTTCAGAAGGGTGATTGGGTTGACGTCATCGGAATATCGAAGGGTAAGGGGTTTCAGGGTGTCGTGAAGCGTCATCACTATGCGGGTGGTCCTGAGTCTCATGGGTCCATGTTTCATCGGGCGCCAGGTTCTATAGGGGCGAGTTCGTTTCCTTCTCGTGTGTGGAAAGGGAAGACCTTGCCTGGTCATATGGGGTCTGAGCGTGTCACGGTTCAGAGGTTGAAGGTCGTTGAGTCGCGATCTGATGAAAATCTCCTCTTTGTCCGAGGGGCCATTCCTGGGGCCATCAGCGGCCTCGTTGTCGTGCGAAAGTCAAAAAAGAGCTAGTATGCCTACTATCGATCTCGTTGATTTGCAAAAAAAGAAGGTGGGAACGGTCGATTTATCTCCGCAGGTATTCGGCTGTGAGCTTCATGCCGCTTTGGTTCACGAAGCGGTCATTATGCAGCGTGCCTGTGAGCGTAGGGGGACGGCCTCTACGTTGCGGCGCGGTGAAGTGAGCGGATCTGGTAAAAAGCCATGGAAGCAAAAGCATACTGGGCGCGCCAGGGCTGGGTCTCTTCGCTCTCCTGTCTGGCGCCATGGCGGAAGTGTTTTTGGGCCAAAGCCTAGAAGTTATGCCTTTTCTATGCCTAAGAAGAAGTATCGTATTGCGCTGCAGAGCGCATTGTCGGCTAAGGTAGCGGAGAGTAAATTGTTTGTTGTGTCTGACTTTTCCATCCAGCAGCCTAGGACGAAGTTGCTAGCGCAAGCATTAAAGCAATTCACTGGAGGTGATCACGCTCTGGTGATTGTTGGTAAAGATCAATCTGACATCTTGAAGGCTGCGGGAAATCTCGCTGCTGTGAAGGTGCTTAGCGCTGATCAATTGAACGTGTACGATGTGGTTCGCGCCCAAGTGATCATGATCGCCGAGCGAGAGCTTGGTCCTGTGAACGAGGTGTGGTCATGAAGGTTGATAGCCACAGGATCTTGATTCGACCATTGTTAACGGAGAAGATTACCGGGCTTCGGGAAGCAACGAATACGGTTGGTTTTGTGGTTCATCCTGATGCAAACCGCATTCAGATCAGGCTGGCCGTCGAGGCGCTGTTGAAAGTCAAGGTTGACAAGGTCAACATCATGAATGTTCGCGGGAAAGTTAAGCGACTCGGTCGATTCTCTGGTAGGCGTTCCGATTGGAAGAAGGCGCTGGTGACTCTTAAGCAAGGCGAAAAGTTAGAGATGTACGAAAGCGCCTAGTAGGGTCTCGTCGTCGGCTTGTTCGTGAATGGTGAAAAGTGGGAGCATTATTATGGGACTGAAGTCGTATCGTCCTACGTCTCCTGGTCGTCGAGGTATGACGGCTGTGGTGACCGAGGAGTTAACCAACAAGAAGCCAGAGAAATCGTTGACTGCTTTCCATCTCCGGAGCGGAGGGCGCAACAACGATGGTCGGACGACTGTCAGGTTTCGTGGGGGAGGGCACAAGCGGCTCTATCGTACGATTGATTTTCTGCGCGATAAAGTTGGAGTTTCAGCTCGAGTCGAGGCTATTGAGTACGATCCAAATCGATCAGCGCGAATTGCCCTCCTGAAATATCGGGACGGAGAGAAGCGGTATATCTTAGCTCCTGTCGGATTAAGCATAAATGATGAAATACAATCTGGCCCACAGGCAGAGATCAGACCTGGGAATGCGCTTCCTTTGATGAGTATGCCTCTTGGTACGACCATCCACAATCTTGAGTTGAAGGTTGGAAAGGGAGGGCAGTTGATTCGAAGTGCTGGGGGATTTGCGCAGGTCATGGGGCGTGATGGTGAGTATGTGCAGGTACGTCTAAAGTCCGGTGAAATGCGTCGAATCCTAGGGGCCTGTATGGCGACTGTTGGCCAAGTCGGAAACGTCGACCATGAGAATGTCAGTGTTGGAAAGGCGGGGCGGAATCGTTGGAAAGGGAAGAAGCCTCATGTGCGAGGGGTTGTGATGAACCCTGTTGACCATCCGCACGGAGGTGGTGAAGGAAAGTCTGGGCAGGGGAATCCTCACCCGGTCTCTCCCTGGGGGCTCCCAACCAAGGGGTACAAGACTAGACAGAATAAGAAAACAGACAAATTCATTATTGCTCGACGTAAGTCAGGAGTTCGCAATGCCTAGATCGGTAAGTAAGGGGGCGTTTGTTGACGGTCACCTTCTCGAAAAAGTCGAGCACATGAATGAGACGAAGGACCGCAAGTTAATCAAGACGTGGTCGCGACGGTCAACGGTCATTCCGGACATGATCGGCCATACGTTCGCGGTCCATAACGGGAAGAAGTTTATTCCGGTGTTCGTGACTGAGAACATGGTTGGTCATAAGCTTGGCGAGTTCGCTCCAACAAGGTTTTTTAAGGGGCATGGCCATGCTAGGACTGAAAAAGCTGTCGCACTTAAGTAGAAAGGTTGATCGGTTGGCTCATCGTCAATGTCTAACGTATCGCGTAATTCGTTGGTGGATGGGATCCAGCTCGGTAACAGGGTTCAGAAGATGACTGAAGCACATGCGGTTTTAAAATTTGCTCGTGTTGCGCCTCGGAAGGCAAGACCAGTGATTGATTTGATTCGTGGGAGGCAAGTGTCAATGGCGTTGGCCATCTTGAAGCACACGCCACGCCATGCTGCGAAGGTCGTTGAAAAACTCGTCCGCTCCGCCGTGGCCAATGCAGAGCTGAAGGAGATGGGTGATAGCGAATCAATGGTCATCTCCAAGGCTTTCGTTAATTGTGGTCCAACGTATAAACGTGTACGTGCAAGGTCGATGGGGCGGGCCAATGCAATTCAAAAACGTACGAGTCACATTACCGTTGTTGTGACGGCGCCTGAAATTCAGGGTAAGAGAAAATAGCTCATTTCTCTCTATTGAGGCATATAACGCATGGGTCAGAAAACACATCCAATAGGTTATCGGCTTGGCTACAACTATACGTGGAGCTCACGCTGGTATGCGGGTAAAGATTACGCCAAACTGCTCCATCAGGATGTCAAGATCCGAAAGATGGTTAAAGCA